>CALMBS010000113.1 GCA_937860285.1 uncultured Chloroflexota bacterium | reverse complement strand
AGCAGGGTGTCCACCGTGTCGAACAGTCCTTCCTTGTCCTCCTGCAGGTCCTTGTTGTATGAGAGGGGCAGACCCTTCATGGTGGTCAGCAGGCCCATGAGGTGGCCGTAGACCCGCCCTGTCTTCCCCCGCCCCAGCTCCGCCACGTCGGCGTTCTTCTTCTGCGGCATGATGCTGGAGCCTGTGGCGTAGGCGTCATCGATCTCGATGAAGGCGAACTCCGCTGAGGACCAGAGGACCAGCTCCTCCCCCAGCCGGGACAGGTGCATCATGGCCAGGCTGGCGGCGGCCTCGTACTCGATGACGAAGTCGCGGTCGGACACGGCGTCCAGGCTGTTCTGGCTGACCCGGGCGAAGCCGAGCTGGCCGGCCACGAAGGCCCGATCGATGGGATAGGGCACCCCGGCCAGCGCCCCGCTGCCCAGGGGCATGACGTCGGTTCGCTTCAGACAGTCGCCGAACCGGCGGACGTCCCGCTCCAGCATCTCGAAGTAGGCCAGCAGGTGGTGCGCCAGGAGGACCGGCTGGGCCCGCTGCAGGTGGGTGTAGCCCGGAAGCACCACATCCTTGTGGGCCTCGGCCACATCCAGCAGGACGGACTGCAGGGCCTTCAGCCCGCGGACCGTCTCGGCGATGGCCTCCTTGCAGTACAGGCGCAGGTCCAGGGCCACCTGGTCGTTCCGGGAGCGGGCCGTGTGCAGCTTCCCGGCGATGTCCCCCACCTTCTCGGCCAGGCGGGACTCGATGTTCATGTGTATGTCTTCCAGCTCCTCCTTGAACTGGAGCTCGCCCCGCTCGATCTCCCCGCGGATGGAGACCAGGCCCATGCCGATGAGCTCCGCCTCCTTGTCCGTGATGATGTTCTGCCGGGCGAGCATCTTGGCGTGGGCCAGGCTGCCGGCGATGTCGTGCTGGTACAGGCGGTGGTCGAAAGGGATCGAGGCGGTGTAGCTCTGCACCAGCTTGTCCGCGTCTTTCTGGAAGCGCCCGCGTATATGGCTCATTTCAGCACCTGCCAGTGGAAAATCTTACCACATTCACCCGGTAGCGCAAGGGCGCCTTCGAAGGACGGGGTGTGTGCCGGCGGCCGGGTCACCGGGAGGGTGGCTTCTCTTCGAACTCGTCCCGGCCCAGGATAATGAGGACCAGGGCCGCCACGCCCGGGATGCTGGAGGTCAGCAGCAGGGCTATGGACCCGATGAGCGCCATGACCCAGTTTCTCCTCTTGAGGGTGAATACGCCGCCGATGATGGCCACGATGGCGGGGACGCTCATGACCAGCGGGATCAGCAGTATGAAGCGGGGGAAGTCCTCTACTTCGCGCAGGATGTCGGACAGGATGAGCTCGGCGAAGAGAACTGAGGCCAGGCCCAGGCACCCGAAGGCGATCTCGATGATGCCCGCGGCCAGGCTCAGGTTCCTCTTGCCGGCAGGCGCCCTGGCGACTGCCAGGGTGGCGCCGCAACCGGCGCAGAAGGCCGCGCCGTCAGCGTACTCTCTACCGCACTTCGGACAAAACAAGGCCGCCTCCTGAATCACGGATGGAACCCTGGCGCCGGGGCACGGGGCGCATCTGCCTCGAACTCGTCCTTGGCCAGGGCCACCAGCACCAGGGCGGCTATGCCCAGCTCAGATGCCGGCAGCACCACGGCGATGGCCCCGGCCAGGGCCAGCCCCCATTTTCTTCTTCTCACAGCGCAGATGCCGCCGGCAATGCCCAGCGCGCCTACCGCCAGGAAGGCCAGCGGCAGGAGCAGCAGAAGCACCGGCGGCCCGTCTTCCTGGATGGCCGCGATACCCATCATGAGGAAGAAGAACCCGGAAAACAGGACAGTGAGCCCGCCGGAGACGATCTCCAGGATCCCCCCGATCAGGCTCAGCGTTTTCTTCTTGGCCTGCGGCGCAGCGGCCAGGCGGGCGCCGCAGCCGGCGCAGAACAGGCCGTTCTCGATGGCCTCGCGGCCGCATTTCGGACAGAACAACCGTTGGCTCCTTCCTACGAGGTCTGCTCGATAGCTTCGGGGGGCAACTCGATGGACGCCGGCTCATTGTAGTGGTCGAAGAGCAGCACGCCGGTCATCTGGATGTCTACCCCACCGGTCTCAAGAGTCGGATCTATGTCCTGCGCATCCACGTGCAGGTCCATCTCGACCTCCGCCTTCATGAGGCGCGACGTCTCCCTGGCAATCCACTGTTTCGTCTTCGCGCTCTTGACGGCCTCGGCCGCCAGGTCGGGCATCTCGATGTCGTCGCCCCAGATGCCCTGCTGGCTCATTATGTTCCATACGCCGGCCATATCTGGGGTGAACTCCAGCACGTCGCAGGCCACCCCATCCACCTCCTCCGCGCCCACGTACTCTGGCTCCGCCTGTTCTAGGAGTGCCAGTTGCTGCGCCACCATCTCGCTCTTCTCCCAGATATCCATGTCCAGCTTCTGCCAGACCATCTCGCCTTCACTGTTGTCAGGCGATACGCCCACGTACCAGTCTTCCCCTACGGCAAACTCCCGACAGGAGAACTCGACGTCGGCCGCGGGGTTGGCCAAATCATCGTAGCTGAAGGTCAGGTCCGCCTGCATCTTGCGGTTGGTCATGTCGATCAGGGCATCCATGTCCATGGTGACCTCCGCCCTCACCCTCTCCCCATCGACCTCGCCGCGCATGTGCTCCCGGACACTGTAGTCCAACCGATAGCTGACGACGCTGCTCGGAGACGCCAGCGCCATGGCCACTATCTGATCAACATCGACCGAGACGGTCCTCTCGGAGCAGGCTGGGGACAGGAAGGCCAGCAGCAGTATGGCCATGGAGATGAGGACGCCCAGTCTGCAGTTTGAGAGTCTCATGTCATTCCCCTCAGAGTCCTATCGGGTTCCTTCTCCTGGGCCATGGTCTCCTGCGTCCGGCACGCACGGAAACTCGCCTCCGACAGTACCATGGTGCTGCGCTGGCTGTCAAACGGCGAGCTCTACTGGATGGCCTCAGGAGGGACGATTATGGAGACCCATCCGTTG
>CALMBS010000112.1 GCA_937860285.1 uncultured Chloroflexota bacterium | reverse complement strand
AACACCAGCAACGGGGCCATCGAGATCAACGGGATCCAGGGCAGCGCCGCGGCCAGGACCTCCAACGGCCGGGTGACCCTGAATGAGGCCAGCGGCGAGTTCAATGTGAAGACCAGCAACGGCGCCATCACCTTCAGTGGCGAGCTCACGCCCGGCGGCAGCAACCGCCTGGTCACCAGCAACGGGCGGATCGAGGCCGAGCTCCTCGGCAGCCCCAGCGTCAGCATCGACGCCTCCACCAGCAACGGGGAGGTGAAGCACCCGGACGTCGCCATCCTGGCCACCGAAACGGACTCGGACCACCTGGTCGGCACCATCGGCGCCGGCGAGGCGGAGCTCTACATCGATACATCCAACGGGGACATCGTCCTGAAGTGACGGGCCAGGTTTGACAACCCGGATTGCCTGCCACTAAAATACTTGACACAACTGAATATCTCAAAGGCGAAGAACAGGAATAGTAGGCTTCAGGCCGGGCACAGAGAGTCGGGTAAGGTGCGAGCCGATGCCGGGGCGGAAGCTGAATGGGCCTGGGAGCCTCAACCCGAAAGGCGGAAGCCGAGTAGGACTTGACGGAAGGGCACCGTTACCACAGCCCAGGGTATTCGAAAGACGTACCTGCCTGTAGAGATGGCTCACCGGTTGAGCCAAAGAGGGTGGCACCGCGGACTAAGCCCTTCGCCCCTCACGGGACGAAGGGCTTGTGTATTTCTGGGCACGCTGTGTCGAGAGAAGGAGGAGGAGAGACCATGGAGCAAACCAAGTTCATTCTGAGCGAGAAGGAGATTCCGACGTCCTGGTACAACGTCCAGGCCGACCTGCCGGAGCCGCTCCCGCCTATACTGCACCCGGGCACCAAGGAACCCACCATCCTGCCGCCGCCGCTGTTCCCGGCCGCCGTCAACGACCAGGAGTTCAGCAAGGAACGGTACATCGAGATACCGGAGGAAGTGCAGCAGATCTACCGCCTGTGGAGGCCCAGCCCGCTGCACCGGGCCCTGAGGCTGGAGAAGGCCCTGGGCACCCCGGCCAAGATCTTCTACAAGTACGAGGGTGTCAGCCCGGCGGGCAGCCACAAGCTGAACACCGCCGTGCCGCAGGCCTACTACGCCAAGCAGGCCGGCGCCAAGCGCCTGGCCACCGAGACCGGCGCCGGGCAGTGGGGCAGCGCCCTGTCCATGGGGTGCAGCTTCATGGGCCTGGAATGCAAGGTCTACATGGTCAAGGTGAGCTACAACCAGAAGCCCTACCGGCGCATCCTGATGGAGGTCTTCGGGGCCAAGGTAGTGCCCAGCCCCAGTCAGGACACGCAAATCGGCCGGAACATACTGAAGGAGGACCCCGACTCCCCCGGGAGCCTGGGCATCGCCATCGGCGAGGCCTGTGAGGACGCGTTTGCCCGCGAGGACACCTTCTACTCCCTGGGCAGCGTGCTCAACCACGTCCTTATGCACCAGACGGTGATCGGCATGGAGGCCCGCAAGCAGCTGGAGATGGCGGGGACCTACCCCGACATCGTCATCGGCTGCATCGGGGGCGGCAGCAACTTCGCCGGCACCTTCCTCCCCTTCG
>CALMBS010000111.1 GCA_937860285.1 uncultured Chloroflexota bacterium | reverse complement strand
GGGCCGTCCCCCGCAGTATGGTGATGATCTGGTCGAAGCTGCTGGTCATGCTCTTCAGGACGCCCAGCGCATCCTCCCAGGTCTGGTACTTCAGGCCCGGCCTCGCGGACATCACCTGGTCGATGACCGCGGCCCGGTCGGCCCCGTCCTCCAGCTTCACGTGCACGCTCATGGCGGTGTCCCAGGGCTGCGACCGGACCACCGTGTGGTAGTCGGTCTCGGTGATGTAGGCCCTGATGTCGCCCTGGACGAACTCGGTGAAGAATATCCCCTTCACCGTGTACTCCTTCTCGACACCGTTGACGAAGTGCATGGTCACCTTGCTGCCCGCACGGACCGTCTTCAGGGAGCTGGAGTACAGCTCGAGGTTGGTCTTGCCGGCGCCGGCCACCTGCACGCCCAGGTAGACCCGGCCGGTGTCGCCCGCGTCCAGGTAGTCACCCTCAATGGTGTCCTGCGAGAGAGTGAAGACCTCCGCATCCCTCACCGGGTCGATGGCGTACACCGCCGAGGTGAAGCGCTCACCCTCGTACTGGATCTCGGCCCCCAGGCTGTTCCGGGCACAGGCCGCCTCGACCCCGTCCATCAGCTCGATGTAATTGACCATGGTCTGCGAGCCCACGATGACCGGGACGTCGCCCTCGGCCTGGAACACAATGTCCGCGGACAGCGTGTCCCTGGTCCTCTCGTGTATCCGGTCCACCGCGCCGGCCAGCAGTGAGGGGGTGAAGACCAGGTTGATGTAGACGAGGATAAGCATGGTGACGGTAAGCAGGAGAACGCGGTAGTCCCCCCTCCTGAGGGACTTGAGGGCCATGAAGAACGCTACCTTCAGTGAGTTCACCGCTTCTCCGACGCGCTCCGCCTACAGGTACTCCGGTACCTGCCTCCCGTCCTTGAGAAAGATGAGCCTCTTGGCGTACTTCTTATCGTCCGGGTCATGAGAGACGAAGACTATGGTGACGCCCATGTCCCGGTTGAGCCGCAGCAGCGTTTCCATGACGATCTCCGAGGAGATGCTGTCCAGGTTGGCGCAGGGCTCGTCGGCAAACAGCACCCGGGGGTTGTTGATCAGGGCGCGGGCAATGGCTACCCTTTGCTGCTCCCCACCCGACAGCTCCTTGGGCCGGTGGCGTATCCTGTCGCCGAGTCCCACCAGGCCCAGCAGCTCCGCCGCCCTCTTCTCGTAGCTGAGGTCGCCGCCAAGCATCATCCCCGGCAAATACACATTCTCGTGCGCCGTCAGCTCGGAGAGCAGCGCAAACTCCTGGAAGATGTAGCCCAGCCGGGTCAGCCGCATCCTGGCCCTGGCGCCGTCCGAGAGCCGGGTCACGTCCTGACCGTCGAGCAGGATCTGGCCGGAGGTGGGGCGGTCGATGAGACCCAGCTGTCTCAGGAGCGTAGACTTGCCGGAGCCGCTCTTGCCCATGACGCAGGTGACGTCCCCGTCCTCCAGCGCCAGGGACACGTCCACGAGGGCCTTGACCTCAACCTTCCCGACGGAGTAGATCCTGCTCAGGCCGTTGACCGCTATCATGTCCCTTTGCCTCTGTTCTCCACCCGCGACCACAGCACCTTGTAAACGTCCGTCGCCAAGAATAGCGTAAGGCTGGCCAGTATGGCAATACCCCAGTCCCTCCAGCCCAGGCTGTAGGTGTGGAAGTAGTCCTGCAGGGCCGGCACGTAGATCACGGGCAGAGTGGCCGCCATGGTGCCCACCATGGCCACCAGCAGCCACCTGTTCCCCAGGAGCCCCATCCGCGCCAGCGGCTTCCTCTCCGACCGGGAGGCCATCGCTGTGAACTCACCGATGACCATCAGCGTGATGAAGCACAGGGCCTGGGCCTCCTGCTCCGGGCGGCCCGAGGCCAGGGCCCACTTGAACACGCCGAAGGTGACCAGGCCCGACCACACCGCCGCCACGGCTATGAACCCCAGCACCCGGTGGGTGAATATGCTGGTGCGGCGGCTGCGGGGCGGCCGCTCCATCAGGTCAGGGTCCGGCGGGTCGAAGGCCAGGGCCAGCGCCGTGGGGCCGTCAACCGCGATGTTCAGCCAGAGAAGCTGCACCGCTACCAGCGGCAGGTAGCGGGGGTCGATCAGCACCGCCGCGATCATCAGGACCAGCTCTCCGATGTGGGCCGAGAGCAGGTACATCAGGCATTTCTTGATGTTCCCGAAGATGTGGCGGCCTTCCCTCACCGCGGCCACGATAGAGGCGAAGTTGTCGTCGGTGAGCACCATGTGGGAGGCCTCTTTGGAGACATCCGTCCCCGTGATGCCCATGGCCACGCCGATGTCGGCCCGCTTCAGGGCGGGGGCGTCGTTGACCCCATCGCCGGTCATGGAGACCACGTGGCCCCTCCTCTGCAGAGCTTCAACCACGCGCAGCTTGTGGGCCGGCGACACCCTGGCATAGACCTCGACGTTCTCCACTACCCGCTCCAGGTCAGCGTCGCTGGTCTTCTCCAGCTCGTCTCCGCTCAGGGCCAGTCCGTCCTTCAGCATGCCCAGCTCGCGGGCGATGGCCGTGGCCGTGGTCTTGTGGTCTCCGGTAATCATGACGGCCTTGATCCCGGCCCTCTGGCACAGGCCTATGGCCTCCTTGACCTCTTCGCGCGGCGGATCGATCATGCCCGCCAGCCCGGCGAACACCATGTCCCGCTCGGCTCCCTCTTCGTCCCACCCCGGCCCCGGCAAGGGCTTGTAGGCCAGCGCCAGGACCCGGAGCCCCTCTCCTCCCATCTGCCTGTTGGCTTCCAGCACCTGGTCCCTGTCCCCGGGCAGCAACTCCTTCTCCTGACCGTCCAGGCGAATCTGGCTGCAGGAGCCCATTACCACCTCCACCGCCCCCTTGGACAGCGCCAGCCGCCCTTCCGGCGTCTGGTGAATCGTCGTCATCTGCATCCTCTCGGAAGAGAAGGGGATCTCTCCGACACGGCGCCAGGAAGACGCCAGGGCCTCGTTGTCCACTCCGGCCTTGGCCGAGGCCACCAGGAGGGCCCCTTCAGTGGGGTCCCCTCTCACGCTCCACAGACCCTGGCTCGCCGACAGGCCGGCATCGTTGCACAGGGCCCCGATCTGCAGCACCCGGAGCAGGGTAGAGTGCTGGTCCGGTATCACCGCTCCATCCCGGCCGAGGAACCCGCCGTTGGGCTCGTACCCCGAGCCGCTGACCTCCACCGTCTGCCCGTCGACAAAGACCCTCCTCACAGTCATCTGGTTCTGAGTCAGGGTGCCCGTCTTGTCAGAGCAGATGAACGTGGTGGAACCAAGGGTCTCCACCGCGTGCAGCTTCCGCACCAGGGCGTGTTTGCGGGCCATGCGGTACACGCCGAAGGCCAGCGTCACCGTCACGATGGCGGGCAGGGACTCGGGGACTACGACGATGGCCAGGCTGAGCCCCCACATGAAGATCTCCATGAGCCCTTTGTCCGTGCGCAGCAGGATGAGGACAGCCACCAGCCCCGTGACGGCCATCAGGGCCATGGCCATGGTCTTGCCAAAGCGGTCCAGCTTCTCCTGCAGCGGTGTCCGGGGCTCCTTGACGTCCTGAAGCATGGCGGCTATCTTGCCGAACTCGGTGGACATCCCGGTGGCGGTCACCACCGCCCGGCCCTTGCCATAGGCCACCGTGGTCCCGGCAAAGACCGAGTTGGTGCGCTCCGCCGGGGCCAGGCCGGCGGGAAGGGGCTCCAGGGTCTTGGACACGGCCACCGACTCGCCGGTCAGGGCCGCCTCGTCCATCTTCAGGAGGGACGTTTCTATAAGCCGGGCATCGGCGGCTACCCGGTCTCCCGTCCGCAGTACGATGACGTCCCCCGGGACCAGCTCTCGCGACGGCTGCATGGACTCCTCGCCCGACCGGAACACGGCCGAGGTCGGGGCGATCATCTGCTTCAAGGCCTGCATGGCCTTCTCCGCGCGGAACTGCTGCACGAACCCCAGAAGGACGGAGATGAGGACCACCACCACGATGATGACGGGGTCCCAGAAGTTCCCCTCGTCGCGCGCCAGGTACAGGACCAGAGAGATGCCGGCGGCGGCCAGCAGGATGAGGATGAGCACGTTCTGGAACTGCCCGAGGAGCATCATCCACCAGGAGACGGTCTTCTCCTTGCGCAGCTCGTTCGCCCCGAAGCGCGCCAGCCGGCGGCGCGCTTCCTCGTGGCTGAGTCCTTCTCTGGTGGATGACTGGGCGGCCAGCGCCTCTTCTAAGCTGAGACTGTGCCAGTGATGCTCGTCCACGCGGATAGTCGCCTCTTTCTCGCCAATCCCATACAGTATAGGATGCCTGTAAACCCCAGCCGGAGTCAGCCGCTGAAAGTGGTAGTGTGGTCGTTCCCCGCCGCCGGCCCCGGGCTGGCCGCCCCACCCTGCTCCGGGACGGTCGGCCCGGTTCTAGTCCATCATCCCGGGAACGAGGGCCAGGAGGACGCCGGCCGCCACCGCCGTCCCGATGACGCCGGCCACGTTGGGGCCCATGGCGTGCATGAGCACGAAGTTGCTGGGGTCCTCCCTCTGGATTTCCCTCTGGCACACCCGGGCCGACATGGGCACGGCCGAGACCCCGGCGGCCCCGATGACGGGATTCACCTTGCCCCCTGAGGCCCAGTACATGATCTTGCCCAGGACCAGTCCGCCCGCCGTGGCGAAGATGAAGGCCACGCACCCCAGCACGAAGATGAGAATGGTGTCCCAGTCGAAGAAGGCCTCCGCCGTCATGGTGGAGCCCACTGTGATCCCCAGAATGATGACCACGATGTTCATCAGGGCGTTCTGCGCCGTGTCGGACAGCCTCTCCACCACCAGGCACTCCCGGAGCAGGTTGCCGAAGGCGAACATGCCGATCAAGGGCGCCGCCCGGGGGACCAGGATGCCGCCCACCACGGCCATGATCACCGGAAACAGTATCTTGGCCACCCTGGAGGCGCGGCGGGGCGCGTAGGGCATCCTCACCAGCCGCTCCTTCCGGGTGGTCATGAGCCGGATGACGGGCGGCTGGATGACCGGCACCAGGGCCATGTAGGAGTAGGCCGCCACCGCCACCCGGGCCAGCAGGTCCGGCGCCAGCCTGGTGGCCGTGTAGATGGTGGTGGGGCCGTCGGCGCCCCCGATGATGCCGATGGACGCCGCCTCGTTGAGGTCAAAACCCATGGCCACCGCCCCCATCAGGGCCACAAAGACGCCGAACTGGGCGGCGGCGCCCAGCAGTATCGTATATGGGTAGTTGATCATGGGCTCGAAGTCCGTCATGGCCCCCAGCCCCAGGAAGATGAGCAGGGGTATGATCTCCGTGTCCACCAGGTACTTGCGGAAGTAGTAGAGCACGCCGGTGGCCGTCCCAGCCTCGCCACCCACATCCCCGCCGATATGGACAAACTCATGCAGCGGCAGGTTGGCCACCAGGATGCCGAAGCCGATCCCCACCAGCAGCAGCGGCTCGAACCTGCGGGCGATGCCGAGGTAGATGAGGATGCAGCCGATGGCCATCATCCCCAGGATCTCGGGTTCCTCGCCCAGCTTCAGGAAGCCGTCGAATACGCTACGCAGGCTGTCCCAGTCCACGCGGTACTCCCCCCATTGACACCACTATTCGAACTCGACCAGCACGGCCCCGTGGGCCACGTTCTGCCCTTGCGACACCGGGACCTTCTTCACCACCCCATCGGCGTTGGCCAGGATGTTCAGCTCCATCTTCATGGACTCCAGGAGGCACACCTCCTGGCCCTTCTTGACCTTGTCCCCTTCCTTCACCCTCACGGCCAGGACCACGCCCGGCATAGGGGCGGTCAGGGTCTTGGCATCGCCGGCCGCCACCGGGCCGGCGGGCCGCGCCGCTCTGGGTGCCGGGGGCGGTGACGGCGGGGGTATGAACGGGCTGACCGCAATGGACATCACCGGATCGGGCCCGCGGTCCGTGGCCGGGGCCTCCTCCACCCGCACGTTGAACCTCTCGCCGTCAACGCGCACCTCGACCTCGGGCCGGCCGAGGTCCCCCACCTCTATATCGTACGCCTTGTCGTTGACGGTCAGTCTGAACGCTTTCCCCATTGCCGTCCTGCCTTTCCCCTGGAACGCATCAGCTGCTCCCGGCCAGCCATGGCCCACCGGCCGGGCTCGCCGGCCGGGACTGCCGGGCCGGCCGCGGCCTGTTGCGCAGCGCCTTGAGTCCCTTGCTCCATGGCCCTGGCCAGGGCCACTGCTATGGCCGCCACCCTCTCCCGCTCCGCTTCCTCGATCTCGATAGCTCCCAGCACCGTTGGTCCTTCCGCTTTCCTGGCCCGCTCCGGGGCCAGCCTGTTGACTACCATAATGGCCACCATGAGGATCAGCAGCGCGGCGAAGACCACCGCCATGCCCACCCCGATCAGTGTGCCCGCTTCTCCCAGCTGATCCCAATCCATCGTCTGCGCCCTAGACCGGCATTCCCCCGAAGGCCAGCCCCGCCTCCGCCGCGGCCCGGCTGCGGCCACCCGTCGCACAGGCCATGATCGCCGAACTCGCGCGGACCGACAGGGGTCTCCGTAGTGTGAAGCACGAAGCGCGGCCCATGATACCGGCACCGGTCGCCATATTGAGTCTAGATATTACCCGATTTGACCAGCCGGGGCAATGTGGGCCCGCGGCCAGTTTGCATTCGGAAATTCCTTTGGGTAAAATGACCGGACTGGACAGGAGCGTGAGGAAATGGCGTCAGCGGACCTGACCAATATCCCGGTGCTGGTCCTGAACCAGAACTACGAAGCCCTCAACATCTGCCGCGTAAGGAGGGCCGTCATACTGGTGATCCACGGCAAGGCAGAGGTCGTCGAGAACGGCCGCGGAGAGCTTCACGCCATGAACACCTCCGTCCCCATCCCCTCCGTGGTCCGGCTGACCCAGTTCGTCAAACGGCCGCGCCTGCACAAGCGCCTGACGCGGTTCGAGGTATTCAACCGCGACCGGTACACCTGCCAGTACTGCGGCCGCGAAAGCAAGGACATAACCCTGGACCATATCATCCCCAAGAGCCGCGGAGGCGCTCACGTCTGGGACAATGTCGTCGGCTGCTGTTTCGCCTGCAACCTGCGCAAAGCCGGCCAGACACCCGCGGAGGCCGGCATGAAGCTGCTCCGGACGCCCATCCCTCCTCCACCGGCAACCTTCTCCGTCCCCTACCACTACCTGCGCACCCACATCGAGTGGCGCAAGTTCGTGACCCAGGCCGGCTGATCGGAGGTTTGCGCCCGGCTAACCGTAGCCCTGCAGCCGGTTTGCCGACCGCTAACCGCAGGTTCGCGGCCCGCTGGCCGAAGGCCCGAGGCGCTAGCGCTTGCGTGGCTTGGGCTGCCCCTTCTTCTGGGCCTCGCTGGGCGGTTTCAGGGTCACCTTGCTGGCCGGCAGCTCCACCGCCGCCTGGCTCTCCATCTGGACCATCACCGTCTCCTTGATGGCGTTGACCCCTACCACCGTGCCGTCGCCCAACGGAGTCGTCACCTGCTTGCCCATGCCGGGCAGCTTCCCCTTCATGGAGCGGTAGAAGTCGGCTTCGTAACCCAGGCAGCAGAGCAGCCGCCCGCAGGTGCCCGATATCTTCGCCGGCTCCAGCGACAGCCCCTGCTCCTTGGCCGTCTTGATCGACAGCGGACTGAACTCGGTGAGGAAGGACGCGCAGCACAGGGCAAACCCGCACCGCCCCACGCCCCCCATCAGCTTGGCCTCGTCCCGGGGGCCGACCTGACGCAGCTCCACCCGGGCCCTGACCGCCGCTGCCAGCTCCCGGACCAGCTGGCGGAAGTCCACCCGTCCCTCGGCACTGAAGAAGACCGTTACGTGACCGCAATCCAGGCTGGCATCCGCGGTGAGGACCTTGATCGGCAGCTGCAGTCTGGTGGCCAGCTCATCGCACTTCGACACCGCCTCGCGCTCCTTGGCCCGCACGTTCTCCAGCCGCGCCAGGTCCTCCCGGGTCGCCAGGCGCAGGACGGGCTTGAGCGGCTCCATCAGCTGGCTGGACATCACCTGCCGCGGGGCGATCACCACCCGCCCCATCCTCAGGCCGCGTTCGGTATCGGCAATCACCTGCTCGTTCACCCGGAGCTCAAGGCCGTTGGGCGCGAAGTAGTACACCCTCCCCGCCCGCTGAAAGCGTACCCCGACCACCTCCCTGGGCTCATCGGGCTTCACCTCCGGGGGAGGGGCGGTCTCCGGCCCGGGCACCTCGGCCCCCACTGGTCCCGGCGCCATCGGCGCCTCTATCGGCGGCGCACCCGCCGCCGGCTCGCTGCCAACATCGCCCTCAGCCGGGCGCTCCATCTCCGTCATGTTTCTTCCTTCGTCTCCTGGCCAGCCTTATCTTCACTGCCTGCGCGTGGGCGTCCAACCCCTCGGCCGCGGCCACGGTGGCCGCGGCCGGGCCAATGGCCCGCAGCGTCTTGCGGTCGATGCCCACGACGCTGGTCACCTTCATGAAGTCGTCCAGCGTCACCGGCGAGCTGAAGTGCGCCGTCCCGCCCGTGGGCATCACGTGGCTGGGACCGGCCACATAGTCGCCTACGACCTCCGGCGAGTCATCGCCAATGAAAATGCCCCCGGCGTTCCTCACCTTCTCCGCCCAGGCCCAGGCCTCCTCCACCATCAGGGACACATGCTCCGGGGCGTACTCGTTCACCAG
>CALMBS010000110.1 GCA_937860285.1 uncultured Chloroflexota bacterium | reverse complement strand
CGGGCCGAGGAGGCCATACGCACCAGCGAAGAGCGGTTCCGCAACCTGGTGGAGGCCACCAGCGACTGGGTGTGGGAGACAGACCCCAGGGGCGTCTACACCTATGTCAGCCCCAAGGTGCGCGAAGTGATGGGCTACGAGGTCGGGGAGATCATCGGCAAGAGCATCTTCGACTACATGCCGGCCAAGGAGAGCTCCCGGTTCGCGGCCACCTTCCAGTCCGCCGCCGCCAGGAGTGAGCCCTTCTCCTTCGTGGAGAACTCCCGGCTGCACAAGGACGGTCGCGTGGTGGTGATGGAGACCAGCGGCGTGCCGTTCTTCGCCGATGACGGCGGCCTGTTGGGATACCGCGGCATCGGGAGGGACATCACCAACCGCAAGAAGGTGGAGCGGGACCTGGAGAACAGCCTGAAGAAGGTGGAGAAGACCATGGAGGCCGCCATACAGGCTATCTCCTACACCATGGAAACCCGGGATCCGTACACCACCGGCCACCAGAGACGGGTGACCCAGCTGGCCTGCGCCGTTGCCAAGGAAATGGGTATAGGCCAGTGGCAGATCGACGGCATACGCGTGGCCGGCCTGCTGCACGACATCGGCAAGATCGCCGTCCCCACCGAGATCCTGAGCAAGCCGGGCAAGCTGTCCGACATAGAGTTCTCCATGATCAAGGCCCATCCCAAGGTAGGGTTCGACATCCTGGCCAACGTGGAGTTCGAGTGGCCCATCGCCCGCATCGTGGTCCAGCACCACGAGAGGCTGAACGGGTCGGGCTACCCCTTCGGCATAAAGGGCAAGGACATCCTGCTGGAGGCCAGGATACTGGCCGTCGCCGACGTGGTGGAAGCCATGTCGTCGCACCGCCCCTACCGCCCCGCCCTGGGGCTGGACAAGGCACTGGACGAGGTGGCCCGGGGAGAGGGGACCCTCTATGACCCGGAGGTGGTGCGGGCCTGCCGCCGGGTTATCAGCGAACGCGACTTCAAGTTCGAGGGCTGAGTTCTTCGCGCGGGCCCGCGCCTGGGGCTGCCGCGCCCCGGCGGCGGTGGCGCCAGCATCATACCGCGATGACCCGGTACTCCTTGATGAGGCCCTCTTCCTCACGCACCACACCCAGGCACAGCAGCGTGACCTGGCCCACCCGCACGTCGTACCTCATGGCATTCCCGTTTATCCCGACGTTGCTGACATCCATCCCACCGCGCTTGAAGGTGCGGCGGTAGAACTCCTCGATGTTAACGTGCCCCGACACCACTATCGGGTCCAGCCCCACTTTCACCGGGGCCTCATCGTGGAACCGGGCATCCTCGGCGAACAGGGCCGAGATCGCGAACGCATCGCCCGCCTTCAGGGCCTGGCTGTAGGTCAGAAGTATGCTCATCAACGCCACCTCCCGGCACAGGCTAGCAGATGTGCCCGGCAGGGTCAAAGGACGGCCGGCCCCGGGGCGGCACCCGCCGCCGGGCGCCGCCCCGGTGTTCCAACGCGCTTCGGCGGGGGTTTGCCAACGAGGCCCTCTTATGTCAAAATAGCAGCACGACCGCGCAGTTTGGGACAAGAGCCAGATACGGGGATAGCCTGCCGGCAGCCGGATGGACCGGTGCCAAAATGGAAGGCGTGGCGAGGGGAATGAGGAGCTTGACTGTCCGCAGATCTGTCGTCTGCGTTCTGGGCATCATTGCTCTGATCGTCGTCGTTATTGGCGCCGCCACGGCCACCGGCAGGACCACCGCCGGGCCAGCCGCCATACGGGTGGCACTGCCCGAATCCGGATGGGCGCCGCAGAGGCAGGCCGACGGGACCTGCACCTTCGCCACGAACGGCAGCCAGCAGGCCGGCCGCGCCGGCGAGCCGGACCTCCCGGTCCAGGTGGTGACCGTCCTCCTTCCGCCCGATGCCGATCTGACCACGGTGCGAGCCACCATCCCCGGGTATGGGTGGACCGCCATCGAGGGGCAGTGGGACATCTCGCCCGTGTCCCCTGTTTCCACCGGATCGCCGGCGGAACGGACCTTCGCCGCCGGGAAGGACCCCCGGATCTACGAAGAGAATGCCCTCTATCCCGCCGACCCGGTGCGCAAGGTGGACATCCAGGTGATGCGCGGCTGGAAGATGGCCCAGGTGGTCTATGCCCCCTTCGCCTGCAACCCGGTGGAGAAGCAGGTCTGCCGGCTCTTCGGGACGGCGATCGAGGTCACCTTCCGGAGGACCGCGGCCGGGGCGGGCTCCGACGGGGTGGACCTGGGCGCCGCGGACAGCGTGCGCGAGACTGTGGTCAACTTCGATGCCGTGGGCGCGGAGTACGGCCTCTATGCGGCATCGGCCCCGGACAGCGGGCGCTACGTCATCATCACGACGGCCGCCATCGAGGAGGACTCCGGCACCCTGATGGACTTCGTGGCCAGCAAGGAGGCCCGGGG
>CALMBS010000109.1 GCA_937860285.1 uncultured Chloroflexota bacterium | reverse complement strand
GCTCATTTACGTCTGCAAGGGAATTGCGGTTTATGGAGAAAAGCTGAAGGGAAAAGGCGCGCCGGACAGGGAGACCGGCCGCTTCGTCTGCGAGGCCCTTTTTATCACCATCACCAACGCGGCCTGGGACGACGAGGTGATCATCGCCAAAATCGAGGAAGGCCTTAAGGTCCGGGAGGCAGCCAAGGCCAGGTTAGCGGCAGGCATGACCGGTGCGCTGCCCGACTGCGCCGTCTGGACGCCGAAGAACCGGGAGGAGATTATGGCCAAGGCCGAATCCGGAGACGTCCGCATCACCGCCACGGAACATGAGGATGTGCGGTCCCTCAGAGAACTCCTCGTCATCGGCATCAAGGGCATTGCCGCCTATGCCGATCACGCCGCGGCACTGGGCCAGGAAAAGGAAGAGATCTACGGCTTCATCATGGAGGCCCTGGCATCGACCACCAAGGACCTCTCCGTGGACGATATGATCGGGATGGTGATGAAGGCCGGGGAAACCTCGGTGAGCACCATGGCCCTTCTCGATGCTGCCAACACGACGGCCTATGGTCATCCCGAAATCACGGAGGTCAACATCGGGGTGCGCAACAACCCCGGCATCCTGATTTCGGGCCATGACCTGAAGGACATGGAAGAGCTTCTCAAGCAGACCGAAGGCACGGGCGTGGATGTCTATACCCACGGCGAGATGCTGCCGGCGAACTACTACCCCGTTTTCAAGAAGTATGCCCATTTTGTGGGCAATTACGGCGGGTCCTGGTGGCATCAGAACCAGGAATTCGAATCCTTCAACGGCCCCATTCTGTTGACCACCAACTGTCTGGTCCCCCTCAGAAAGGATAACACTTATCTGGGCCGTCTGTTCACCACCGGGGTGGTCAGCTATCCCGGGGCCAAGCACATCGCCGACCGGCCGGCAGGGGGCAGCAAGGATTTCTCCGCCCTGGTGGCGCTGGCCAAGACCTGCCGGGCCCCTCAGGAGATCGAAACCGGCAAGATCGTGGGCGGATTCGCGCACAATCAGGTCCTGGCCCTGGCCGACAAGGTGATTGCGGCGGTGAAGTCCGGGGCTATCAGGCGGTTTGTGGTGATGGCCGGATGCGACGGCCGACACAAGAGCCGCGGCTACTACACCGAGGTGGCCGGGAGCTTGCCCAAGGACACGGTGATCCTCACCGCCGGCTGCGCCAAGTACCGGTACAACAAGCTGGCCCTGGGCGATATCGGCGGCATTCCCCGCGTGCTGGATGCGGGCCAGTGCAACGACTCCTACTCCCTGGCGGTGATCGCCCTGAAGCTCAAGGAGG
>CALMBS010000108.1 GCA_937860285.1 uncultured Chloroflexota bacterium | reverse complement strand
CCCCTCCCCCTGGTCCGCTTCTCGTACTCCCGCACGGCCTGCCTCTGGTCCTCCGTCTCGACGGCCGCCCGTCTCTTCAGGGCCACCTCCTCCAGGGCCTCGCCGGCCGTTCTGCCCTTCTTGACCAGGTAGCAGGCCAGCAGCGTCCCCGTGCGGCCCACGCCGGCATGGCAGGAGACCCCAACCGGCTTCCCGGCGGCCACGTTCTCCTCGATGAATCCGATCATCCTGTCGATCTGGCGCGGCGTCGGCGGGGTGAAGTCGACCACCGGCTGATGCAGGTCCGCCAGGCCCTGATCCCGTACCTGGTCCGAGGTGACCAGGGCCCGGTGTCCCTCCTCCATCCTGACCAGGGCCCGGATGCCCTGGCGCTTGAGATAGGCGAGGTCGTCCTGGTCAGCGGGCGCCGCGTGCCCGGCTATCTCTCCGTCAACAAGCCAGCTGAAGTTCAGCCTGTCCGTGGTCACGGTCCATCCCCTCCCGCTCACGCGCCTCGAAGAGTGTCCACGAGCCGCACCATGGCCTCGGTGTCCCGCCCGCAGTAGGACAGCAGGTCCGCCCTGATCTCCTGGCGGCGACTGTCCGGCGTCGCCTGGTCGATCATCTCCGCATAGGCCAGCGAGGCCTCCTGCCCGTTGGTGATGTCCAGGTCCCCATAACCCAGTTCGGGAACCAGCGCCGGCAGCACCGCCTTGAGCGAGAAGGACCCGTGGAAGTCCGGGTGATAGCAGTTGTCCCGCACCAGGGGGTGCAGGTCCACGATGCGCCCGTCGAGCAGCGCCAGCAGGTCCTTTGCGAGATGGGGCAGGGCCTCCGACAGCTCGCGGATGCGGGTCTCCTCGAATCCGGAGTAGACCACGATCGATCCGCTCCGGCCCAGGGTCTTGAGCAGGCTCCGGGCCAGCGGCTCGCGGGGGTCACTGGAGCCATCGTGCAGGAACTCCCGGTGCGCCAGCTTGCCGCCGGGGCCCATGACGTGGTCCGACCACTGGAAGGGTATCACCTGGTAGGGCCTAGTGCCGGGGTAGAGGGGCAGGGCCGGGTTGAACGATTCGAAATCCAGGAAGTGGACGGGGTGCTCCAGCCCCGCCAGCTCGCGGCGGATGGCCGGGTTGAGGTAGGCCCGGTTGTTGACCACGCAATCGCGGACGCGCCGCTGCAGCTGGTTCAGGCCGGCGAAGCCGGCGTAGATGTCGCGGATATCTTCGATGCCGGCGGACTCCAGCAAGGCCAGGAGACTCTGACTGGCCCTGGGGAGCTGGACCACGGGGTGCCCGGTCCGGCCCTCCTGGCAGTAGTCGACTAGGGGGCAGTCATGGGGGTTGGCGCACTGCCGGCCCGGCCTGACCTGTGGCGGCTGCGCCCCCGCCAGCGCCAGCCGCATCTCCTTGAGGGCGGCCGGTATGGAGGGCAGGTACTCCTCCGCTTTTGCGGTGACGTCCTCGATGGCGAAGAGCTGACGCAGGTCGTAGTCTCCTCCCGGGTAGACGTACTCCTTGTTCAGGTGGGCCAGGCAGGCCCGCCCCACCTTCACCCCCGCCCCTTCCAGGACGTAGAGCTGGATGGCGACGTCCGGGATGTGCTCCTCTTTGACGCTGGTGGTGGACTTCACCTCGATCAGGTCGTGCCGGCCCCGGGCCGTCCGGGGCAGGATGTCGACGCGGACCCTGACGTCGTCGAAGAGGAAGCCGCCTTCGTAGATGGCGGCAACGGGAGGTCCGGCGATGATCTTCTTCGTTTCGGCGATGGCGTCGTTGATGTGAAGGTGGTCCTGCTCCAGGAGGGTGCCCCCGGGGTACAGGTCCCTGGCGAGCTCCCCGATGCGGGTCCCGGCGTCGAAAACCGCCTGCTGCGCTTCGTCCACCGGGGGTACCAGCTCCCGGTGGAAGCTCTCCAGGTAGAGGCGCTTGAGGCACTGCAGCCCGGCGTTGAAGCTGGACTTGGACAGCTTCGGCAATGGCTTGCGCCCGGTTGGCTGGTTCATCTTCTCCCTCACCTGCTCCCCTGATCGGCGTCTTCCTGCATTGAGAGCCAGACCAGGTACTGCTCGGAGCACCGGCTGCAGAGGTCGGCCAGCCTGGCATGCACCTGGAGCGTCTCCACCCCTTCCCGGCAGGACGTCTCCTCGGAAAGCTCGATTGTAACATACCTTTCACCGCGGCCGATCCGGCCGTGGCAGAGGGTGCAGTCACTGTCCCCCAGCGCCTCCGGGGCGCGCAGCGACGCCCAGTTGCCGCGCTCTCTGGCGAAGCGGCGGAAGCCCTCCTGCTCCAGCCTCAGCAGGGGCAGCGGGGCGTAGCCAAAGGTGACGGGCTGAGTCCCGGCGCTCCTGCGGCAGTCGGTGCACACCTGCAGCGAAGCGGTGCTGTCCAGGATCCGGTCCGACGCCTGGTCCCGGTCGCCCCTCTCCCTCACGATGCGGCTGACGCAGTAGTAGCGCTCCCCGAGCTCGATGCTGCGGTCGCAGCAGAAGCAGGTCACCAGCCCCGACCCGGCCGGGGCCGCCCGCCGTTGCCACAGCCTCTCCCGGAAGGCCACGTAGGCGGCCAGCTCATCCATGGAGAGGACCAGGTGGACATCGCGCAGGTGGGCCGGGGCGTCCCGGCCAACGCCGGGACCGAGGAAATCGGGTTGCCCGCGGTCATCGAGCGCGTCCAGGAAGGCCTCCTCTTCGGTGCGCCACCTGGGCGCGTACTGCGCGCAGAAGCCCTTCTCGTGGTCGTCATAGAAGACGTCTACCGGCAGGTTGTCGGAGAAGCCGCACTTGCGGCAGCGAAACAGGTTCAGCTTGCCGGAGAGCAGGTCCTTGCGGCCCTTGGGGTCGGCCCGGGCGTCGATGTACCGCCTGGCCCGGGCCCTGCCGGAGCTTCCGCACCGGGGGCACTCGACTTCAACTATGGTCTTCTGTTCCATTTCTCTCTACCCCTCCTCCTGCAGGCATCGTTCACTTCTTGATGCCGAACTCAGGATATCACGTGGCTTTGACAGCGTGGTGTCAAAATTTTGGGGCAGTCTCTGAACGGATAGTGACATTATTGGACAACAGCGCTAC
>CALMBS010000107.1 GCA_937860285.1 uncultured Chloroflexota bacterium | reverse complement strand
AAGTCTGACCCCGAGGAAGAACGCATCGACGAGGAGCACATGCTGGACCTGGGCCGAGAACTCCTAGCCAGGGTGCTCGACCACACCCCGGACCTGCTGTGCGACGCCAGCGTGGGCAAGGGCAAGGCCTCCCTGGTCCTGATGAACTCCAGGGGCGGCGAGGCCCAGTTCCAGAAGACCTTCTTCGTCCTCGGTCTCGAGGGGAACCTGATCAAGGACACCGACATGCTCTTTGTAGGCGACGGCGAGAGCTCCTGCCAGGCCCTGACCGACGTCAGCGTCGTGGCCGACTCGGTGGTAAGGCAGCTGGAGCTGGCCCGAAACCCGGCGGCCATATCCAGCGGCAACTGGCCCGTCATATTCACCTCCCAGGGCGTGGTCAGCGCCCTGATAGCGCCGCTGACAGCGGCCTTCAACGGCCGCATCGTGCTGCAGAAGGTATCCCCGCTGGTAGGCAAGACAGGCCAGAAGGTCTTCTCCGAGGCGTTGTCCCTGCGCGATGATGCCACCCTGGACTTCCGGCCCAGGAGCCGTCCCTGCGATGATGAGGGCGTACCCAGCCGCAACACGGACCTGGTGCGGCGCGGTGTCATTGGTGGTTTCCTCTACGACCTCCAGACCGCCGGCATGGCCGGCGTCCAGAGCACGGGCAGCGGCGACCGGGTGGGGTCCAGCCTGCCATCGCCATCGACCAGCAACCTGGTGGTCGAGGCTGGCGCTGCCAGCCTGGCCGAGATGGTGAGGACTACGAAAGAGGGACTGCTGGTGGAACAGCTCATGGGGGCCTCGCAGACCAATGTCCTGGGCGGGGATTTCAGCGGCAACGTGCTGCTGGGGTACAAGATAGAGAACGGCGAGATCGTGGGCCGGGTGAAGGACACGGTGGTGTCGGGCAACGTGTACCAGGCCCTGAACCGAATCGAGGCCGTGGGGAGCGAAGCGAGGTGGGTGGGCTCGGTCTTCACGCCGCCCATCATGTGCGCCGGCCTGGCCGTCGGCAGCAAGGGCTGACCGGCGATGATCAGAGGCCAGAAGGTGGTTCTGCGGGAGAAGAGGCTGGAAGATGCCCTCCAGGACTACGGCTGGAAGTCCGACCCCGAGCTGGCCCGGCTGGATGCCACCCTCCCCCTGCAGGTGCCCTTCAAGACCTACCTCCTCACCTACGCCGAGGAGCTGGACCGCCGAGCCGACAGCCGGGGGCATGTCTACGCCATCGACACCCTGGATGGTACGCACATAGGCAACTGCTGCTTCTACAACGTGGACCGGTCACGGAAGGAAGCGGAGGTGGGCATACTGATCGGGAACCCGGCCTACTGGGACGCCGGCTACGGCACCGATGCCGTCAAGGCCCTGCTGGACCACGTCTTCCGCAAGGAGGGGCTCAAAAGGGTCTACCTTCACACCCTGACGTGGAACGCCCGGGCCCAGAAGAGCTTCAAGAAGTGCGGCTTCTCCGAATGCGGCCGCGTCACCAGGTCCGGCTACGATTTCATACTC
>CALMBS010000106.1 GCA_937860285.1 uncultured Chloroflexota bacterium | reverse complement strand
CCCCGTAAGCGCTTAGCAGGCGCCCGCACTAGACCACTATGCGATCCCTCCCGTGCTCAACCCGCAGGTTCCGCGCCCGCCAGCGGCCCGCTGTCCTGCGCGTAGTGGGTGTCCCAGATCTCTACCTGGGCGCCCTGGTGTCTCTGCATCAGGGCCTGCCTGATCCGGTCGCGGTCTTCCTTGTTCTCGATGATCTCAACTTCCGACACCGGAGTCGCGCTGCCCCGGCCCCACTTGTGCTTGTGGACCAGGAAACCGGGGACCTGCACGTAGCCGAAACCGCAAGCCCCTCCACAGCACGGCCTCTCCAGCCTCCCCGTCCCCATCACGTACAGGACCTCCCGCCCATTGTACGCTATGGTGAGCTCCTCCACCGGGGTGTAGAACCCGGCCCGGCCCGCCACGTCCTCCCCCAGCTCGGGGTGTGTGTACTTGATGATCATGAGCCTTCCCCTGCACGTCCGCGCTTCATTATAACATCTTCTAATCGCAGACGCCTCTGCTAGTCGCAGAGGCCTCAGCTATTGGCAGAGGACGCCGATCAGGCGGGGAATGATCTCCCGCGCCAGGTCGCGCCGGCTGCCGCCGCAGAGCACCACGACGATCCGGCCCGAGCACAGCTCGTCGGCGGCCCGCACCAGCTCCCTGGCCACCCGCACGTGGCAGCCGGGAGTCAGGCCCATGTCCCCGTACTCGCCACGCGTCCCATCGTACCCCCAGTTCCAGAAGATGCAGTCCGGCCGGAAGCTCCTGGCGCGGGCCGCGAAACCATCCGTCACCAGCTGCACGAAGGCATCGTCGGTGGTAGTCCATGGCACCTCAATGTTCACCTTGCTCCGGCGCTCCTCGAAGCTTCCGGGACAAAGGCAGGCATACAGAACATCCGGATCATTCTCGAAGATCTGCCAGGTGCCGTTTCCATGATGGGCATCCGTGTCGACGATGGCCACCCGGGACACCCCGAACCGGTGCCTCAGCTCCTGGACGGCGATGGCCGCGCCGTTGAAGCAGCAGCCCCCGCCGAAGAAGCTGCTCCCGGCGTGATGGTCACCGTAGCCAGTGAAGACGAAGGCGTTGTCTATCTCACCGGTCCATATCCTGACCGCCGCGGCCACGGTGCCGGCGGCGGAGTACAGGGCCCCCTGGTAGGCGCCGCTGTCCTTGACCTGCCGTATCATCAGCGGGGTGTGAACACGGAGGAGGACGTCCTCGGATATGGGCTCCAGCTCGAAGCAGGAGGGCGGCTTCCCCGGATAGAAGGCGTCAAAGAAGAAGACGTTGTCCTTCTGCAGGATCCCGGCCAGCGCCGCCGGGAAGTCCCTCAGCCGGTCCCCATCCTGGTAGTGAAAGAATATGCCGGTCCGTCTCATGGCCTGGCTGGCCGATAGCCCGTCAGCCCTGCTCGCCACTCGGCAGCAGGCGCTCCAACTCCTCGATGTAGATCTCGCAGGTCCGGTGGTCGAAGAGGACGAAGACCACCTCTTCCAGGGTCGTGTCCTTCTCCAGGAACCTGATCACGGTGCGCAGGGCCACCTCCGCCGCCGCGTCGACCGGATAGCCGTAGGCCCCGGTGCTGATGGAGGGAAAGGAGACGGTGGCCAGACCTGCGGCGACTGCCAGCGCCAGGCTCTCCTGGTACGCGCTGGCCAGGAGATCGGCCTCGCCGCTGGTGCCGCCGCGCCAGATCGGGCCGACGGTGTGGATGACGTGCGCCGCGCTCAGGTTGCCCCCGGTGGTCATGACCGCCTTCCCCGTCGGCAGCCGCCCCCGCTTCTTCACGATCTTCTTGCACTCCTCCAGTATGGCCGGACCGCCGGCACGGTGGATGGCGCCATCCACACCGCCACCACCCATGAGGCTAGAGTTGGCCGCGTTGACTATGGCGTCCGTCTCCTGCCGGGTGATGTCGCCCTGTATGAGGGACAGCCTGGTCTTCTTGATGATCACCTGCATCTCCTGCCTCCGTCGCCACCATTATAGTCAACCCCCATGAAGGATTCCACAGCCGTTGCGGGAAGGGGCTCCGCCTTGACAGGACGGTCCATTTGGCTCACAATCTCAACTCAATAGACCACGCGGCTGCGGGGGGTAGATGTCAAACCGTGTCCTGCTGATCAACACACCTTATCCTTACGAGGAGTGCCCCGTGCCCCCTCTGGGCCTGGCGTACCTGGCTGGCATACTGCGCCGCGAAGGGGTTGAGGTCCGCATCCTGGACCTGCTGATGGCCCGGTATTCGCCCCGCCTGCTGCGGAGGGAGCTGGACGAGTTCCGCCCGCACGTCGTCGGCGCCACCTGCTCCACGGTCAACTTCAAGGCGGCCTCGCGGATCCTGCGCCTGTGCAAGGAGCATGATCCGGGCCTGGTCACGCTCATCGGAGGGCCTCACGCGAGCTTCGTGGCCGCTGACCTGATCCGGGAGGCCCCCTGGATCGATGCGGTGGTGATCGGCGAAGGCGACCACACCATCGTGGAGCTGGTCGAGGCCCTGTCCCAGCACGGCGACCTGGCCGGCGTGGCCGGCATTGCCTCCAGGAAGAACGGCGCGGCCGTAGTCAATGCTCCGCGGCCGCTGATCAAGGACCTGGACAGCCTGCCGCTGCCGGCGCGGGACCTGCTCCCCATATCAAGGTACCGCGCCCTGAAGGTGCCCTGCACCGTGATTACCAGCCGGGGCTGCCCCTTCGGCTGCATCTTCTGCTCCGCTCCCAGGATGTTCGGCCGGGGCGTCCGCTACCGCAACCCCAAGCTGGTGATCGACGAGATCGAGATGATCAACCGGGAGCTGGGGTTCCAGGAGATCAACATCGTGGACGACACCTTCACGGTGAGGGAGCCCCATGTCCAGGCCATCTGCCAGGGCATACGGGACCGCGGGCTGAATATCACCTGGTCCGTCTACTCGAGGGTGGACACCATCAACCCGCGCGTGCTGAACACCATGAGGGAGGCCGGGTGCGACTGGGTGTGCTTCGGGCTGGAGTCCGGCTCACAGAAGATCCTGGACACCATCAAGAAGAGGATCACCACGGCCAAGTCCAGGGAGGCCATCAAGATGGCCACCGAGTCGGGCTTGCACGTGCTGGCATCCTTCATCCTGGGACTCCCGGGAGAGGACCCGGACACGGCCGGCCAGACGGTCGGCCTGGCCAGAGAGCTCTTCGACACCTACAAGGTGGCCTATGGCTTCCATCTCCTGGCGCCCATGCCCGGGACAGAGGTCCGGGAGCGGGCCGACGAGTACGGCATCAGGATCCTGACTCAGAACTGGTCCAGGTACAATGCCAATCGTCCGGTGGCCGAAACGACCACGTTCAGCGCCGGCCAGATGATGGACATAGTCCATGCCTACGAGCACGAGGTAAGCGAGGCCTGGGACGAGATGCAGAAGCAGGCCAGGTGCGGTGACCCGGCCCTGAAGGAAAGGGTGGCCAAGGCCGACACCCAGGGTTTCGTCTGGAAGCTCCTCTCCAGCGGGGCCGTCGAGCAGATGGGCAACTCGGGGCGCTCCCGGGAGGAGTTGGCCCTGGCGTTGGCGCGCAAGCTGGATGTCAGTCCCACCCTGGCCCGGCAGGAGGTCCGGCGTCTCGTCTCCGACGGCAACCTGGTCCACGCGCAGCTCCCCGGCCGGAAGCACCCCGTCTGGAAGTGGGCCTAGGGCGAACCAGCCCCCCCTCACGACAGCCCCAGCCCGCAGCACCCGGCCGTATAGCATGCCGCACCCCGGGTGACACAGGTCACATACCGGCGGACGGACCATGCGTACAATCCCCGGAATGGAGGTGCCCGGATGTGCTACGTGAGTGGAGTTTCAGGGATCTGGATGGCCGCGGGCGGCCTGCTGTTGCTGGGTCTGTGGGTGGCCGTAATCGGTTTGGGCGCGTGGGGGTTGTGGAGGCTGACCAGGGGCCGGCAGGGAGAGCATGAGGCCCTGGCCGTGGCCAGTGAACGCTATGCGCGCGGAGAGATAGGCAGAGACGAGTTCGAACGCATCAAGAAGGACCTGTCATAGGGCCAGCGGAGGGCGCCGGCCGCGACGGACCTTAAGGCCGTCGCCCGGCGGCCCGGGCTGGCCTCTACTGCGGCCCGGCCGCGGCGGCCGGGCTCGGCGTTGCGCCGGCGAAGAAGCCGCCGGCTTCCGTCATGAGCCTGGAGGCTTTCCCCGTGATCGACAGGATGGCGTTGAGGTGCGCCGTCAGGAGCAGCTCACCGGAGCCGCCGTGTGACGCCACCATCTGGCGCAGCCCCCGGGCCGAGAGGTCGAACAGGGTGTCCAGCTCTCTGGCTCCGGACACGTACGTCCGGAGCGACCGCCTGAGGGTTCTGCCGGCCACCCGCGCCGCCCTTGACCTCGGGTTGGGCAGCCTGCCCAGCTGGTCCGCCAGTGGGGGCAGCTCTTCGAGCACCTTCCCCACGGCGCCATTGAGCTCTTCGCGACCGCCGGCGAATACCACAACACGCCCTTCGCGGTGCAGCGCGGC
>CALMBS010000105.1 GCA_937860285.1 uncultured Chloroflexota bacterium | reverse complement strand
TGCACATCCCGGAGCCGGCGATGATGATGGCGGTGCCCTTGATGTAGTTGAGCGTTTTCGACTCGTCCACCGACTTGACCAGCCTCAGGTTGGGGAAATCAAATGGCGAGCCATTGCGGCGGAAGAAGTCAGAGGCCTCCTGGTCAAACAGCTCCGTGTGCTGCCTGAAGACCTCAGTGACGCTGGCGGCCATGGGACTGTCCAGGAAGACCATGAGCGGCGGTATTCGGCCCGCCACGAAAAGCCGGTTGAGATGATAGAGGATCTCCTGGGACCGCTCCAGGGCGAAGCTGGGTATGATAAGATTGCCCCCGGCCCTCTGGGTCTGGATGATGACGTTGGCCAGCGTCTCCTCGATATCGCCCTGCGGGTCGTGCAGCCTGTCGCCGTAGGTGGATTCCGTGACCACGTAGTCCGCGCGGGGGAAGAGTGAAGGGTCCGGCAGGATAGGGGTGCTCCACTTGCCGATGTCCCCCGAGAAGACTATGGTCCGGCGGGCGCCGTTGGCCCCCGCGCTGAGCTCGATCATGGCCGATCCCAGGACGTGGCCCGCGTCACGGAAGACGGCCTCAATGCCCGGGCCGGCCGTCACCGGCTGCCCGTAGTCCACCCCCGACAGGAGTGGCAGGACGGCCTGGGCATCAGCGGTGGTGTAGAGCGGCACCTCGGGGAATGGCCCCGTTCTCCCTTCCTTCTCGTGCCGGCGCCTCTTGGTCAGGGCGTCCTCTTCCTGGATCTTGGCGGAGTCCAGCAGCATGATGGGGACTATCTCGGCGGTGGCCCGGGTGCAGTATATCCGGCCTCGAAACCCGTCCCGCACCAGCTTGGGGAGGAGACCGCAGTGGTCCAGATGGGCGTGGGTCAGGAGGATGCACTGCACGCTGGCCGGGCTGACCGGGAAGTCCTGCCAGTTCCGGCCCCGCAGCTCCCGCTCCTGGTACATCCCGCAGTCCACCAGGAGCCGCGTGCCGGCGCTCTCGACGAGATAGCTGGAACCGGTGACATTCTGCGCTGCTCCGAGGAAGGCCAGTCTGGTCTCCATGATCTTGCCCACAGTTTACCGTTTTCGGTCCCCGTCCGTCCATACGGTTAGCGCGGACGGGGCTCCGTCCGTCCATTCGGTGTCACTGGTCCATATGGACGAGCTCATGCGATTGGCGCGGAGGCGGGCTCCGTCCGTCCACATTGCCCGGGCCACCCCCGGCCGCCGCAGCGGGCCCGTTGACAACCCTGGCGGGCCATGGCAGAATGGCCGACAACATGGAGCGCGAGCGGCGGACGGCCCGGTCACGGACCGCGGGGGCGGCGAAGATAGCCGACCTGTTCCCGTGCATGACGGTGGGCGTCATGGGGTCGGCGGGCGGCAAGCTCGGTGCCGCCGTGCGCCAGAAGGTGCGCCGGCTGGGGTCCGGGATCGCCCGCAGGGGCTATGTGCTCATCACCGGGGCCTGCCCCGGGCTGCCCCACGAAGCCGTCAAGGGGGCCAATGAGGCGGGCGGGACAGTGGTGGGCGTCTCACCGGCCCTCAACTTCGAGGAGCACGTGGGGGTCTACCATTCGCCTACTCGCGGGTACGATGCCATCATCTACACCGGCAGCGGCCTCATGGGCCGCGAGATAGAGAACATCAGAAGCTGCGACGTTGTCATCTTCGCCGGCGGCCGCTCCGGCAGCCTGGGGGAGTTCGCCATCGCCTACGACGAGGCCAAGGTGATCGGGGTGCTGAAGGGCACCGGGGGCATCAGCGACCACATCGCCAGCATCATCAAGATGGTGGGCAAGGACACCGGGGCGGTGGTCTGCTACGATGACGACCCGGATAGCCTGCTGGACCAGCTGGAGGAAATCTACCGGGGCCGCATCTTCCCCCGGAACGTCAGCATCATGGCCAGCGGCAGCGGGCCCGACGGCCAGCTGCAGTACTAGCGCCGGGGGCCGCCGCCCCAGGCGTCTCTCTTGTTTCTGGTTCCGGCCTTCGCCTCGCACGGGCCCCGATGGGCTAGGCCTCGTTCGGGCAGTACAGGTAGTCCACCTTCTGGTGTTCGTCCTTCCCGTGGTTGAGGTAATAGTGGCTGGCGAACAGGGGGTCCACTTTGGCCACCTCGTCGTAGTTCCACGGGGGCGCCGCGCACTGCGGGCACCAGTGGCCGGCCTGCATGAGCCGGGGGCTGCCGTCGAACTCGTGCCCCAGGCCGCACTTCCACTTGAGCACCGTGGTCAGGTCCGACAGGCTGTTGGACAGGCACTGCCCGCCCCTTGCCTGGGCCAGGCTGCGGGCGTATTCCAGGGTGGGCTTGTCCGGGACCTCCTGCCTGGGGCGCTTCGGCGGCTCGGGGCTGGAAGGCTCGAACCTGTAGTCCTTCCAGTCAGGTATGCTCTGCCACTTCTCGCGGCTGCCGAAGAAGGCCTTTATCTTCTCCTCGTCGTTGGTCTCGATCCAGTGCAGCGGGTCGGCCAACCTCTTCATGACGGCCCGGACGATGGGGCTGGTGATGAAGCCGGGGGTGATGGCGGTGACCGGTCGGGCCATCTTCAGGTACCACGGGGTGGCTGCCTCTACCTCCTGGTAGTAGTCCTCCAGGGAGTGCCGCCAGAACCCCAGATAGCTGTTCAGAACGTCGCTGTCGGCGTACCAGCCGCAGTGGAAGTTGCGCAGGCCGAACCAGTTGAGCGGCATGAACTGGCGGAAGTCGCCCAGCCCGAACATCTTCATCATGCGCTGCATGAAGTCCAGGAAGACGAACCGGCAGGAAGGGCCGCCGCCCATGTTGTAGACCCGGCCGTAGAACTCGTCGGGCGCCTCCGTCGTCTGCACCAGGCCGTAGCCCGCATCGTCGCCGGTGACCAGCTCGATGTGGGTGTTCACCGGCTGGTGGAACATGATCGGGTCCATCAGCGAGAGGGCGTTGGGGATGGCGATGAAGGTCTGGCGCATGATGGCCCAGTTCTTGATGCCGGAATCGATGATGGCCCTCTCGGAGGCGATCTTGGTGGTGGCGTAGAAGTCACCCACGCTGGGACGGAGCGGGTCGCCGACCCTGATCCAGTGGATGGGCGGGAGCCGGTCGCCGTACGCGGCCACCGAGCTGACGTAGACCAGCCGGACGCGGTCGCCGTTGTCCGGCTGCTTCTTGATGGCGGCGATGATGTTGGACGTGCCGCCGAAGTTGATCCTGCGGCACTGCGCCGGTTTGTGGTCCGCCTCGGGGGCGATGAGGGCCGCCGGGTGCAGGACATGGTCCACCCCGGTCACGGCCTTGAGAACGTCATCGGGGTTGCACAGGTCCCCCCAGACGATGGTGACGCCGTCCTGGCCGTCGTACCGGCTGAAGTCCTTCCGGTTCTGCGGCGAGGGCCGCAGCAGGAGCACGATGTCGCATTTGTCCCGGCGGCGCAGGAGCTCCCTGAAGGCCCCTCCGCCCATTGACCCGGATGCCCCGGTGAGCAGCACTCTCTTCTTCGCTGACATGGCTGTCCTCCCCCCTTCTCATATGAGGCAGCGCGACCTGCCTTGCCGGGATTATATAATGGCCGGGTATCCCCTGCAAAGTCGGCCCCGCGCCGGCGTGCCGCCAGTCCTTGACACCGCGGCGGCTGCCCGGGCTATCATTAGCCTGTGAGTGGGATGGAAGAGCCGGCGCGCTGGCGGTACGAGATGGGCCCCATCAGGCCGCCCAGCGAGGGGCGCGACCAGTCGCTGCTGATCCGGGCCACCCGGAACTGCCCCTGGAACCGCTGCCGTTTCTGCCCGGTCTACAAGGGCCGGCGGTTCGAGTACCGCAGCGTGGCCGAGGTCAAGCAGGACATCGGCGCGGCCCGGGCCCTGGCCGGGGAGCTGAAGGCCGCCTCCTGGCGGCTGGGCCTGGGCGGCGGGATCGACCGGACCGTTCTGCAGTCAGTCGTCAGCGCCAACCCGGGCGTCTACGGCGGCTCGGCGGACCCCGCGGTGGCCGAGCTGTGCATCGCCAGCCTGGTCAACGTGGGCAACTGGCTGGCCACCGGGGGGAGGACGGTCTTCCTCCAGGATGCCGACAGCCTGATCATGAGGGTGCCCGAGCTGCTGGAGGTGCTGAGGTACCTCAAGGCCGGCTTTCCGGCCATCGAGCGGGTCACGTCCTACGCCCGGGCCAGCACGGCGGCCCGCAGGTCCCCGGCCCAGCTGGCCGAGCTCCGTGAAGCGGGGTTGTCCCGCCTGCACGTCGGCCTGGAGTCCGGCGCGGACGAGGTGCTCCAGTACATGGAGAAGGGGGTGACGGCGGATGAGCACATCCGCGGGGGACGGGCGGTGGTGGAGGCCGGCATATCCCTGTCGGAGTACGTCATGCCCGGCCTGGGGGGCCGGAGATGGTCGGAGAAGCATGCGCTGGAATCGGCCCGGGTGCTGAACGCCGTCGGTCCGGAGTTCATCAGGCTGAGGAGCCTGGGGGTGAGGACCAACACCCCGCTGCACCAGCAGATGGGGAGCGCCCGGTTCCAGATACTGGATGAGGACGAGATGGTGCGGGAGATCGGGCTGTTGATCGAGAACCTGCACTGCCGTTCCTACCTGGCCAGCGACCAGATGTCCAACCTGCTGTGGGAGGTGGAAGGGCGCCTGCCCGATGACAAGCCGGCCATGCTGAACACCATATCCGCGTACCTGTCCCGGCCGCCGATGGACCGCCTCAGCTTCTGCCTGGAGCGGCGGCGCCGCTCATACTACAACCTCTACGGCGGCTTCCCGGCGGAGGTCCAGGAGGTGCTGGACCGGGCCCGCGAGGCCATCCGGGGGGAGAAGCCCGACGCCGCGCTCCTGGTGAACGAAGCCATCAGCGCCCTGAAGCAGGGCTTCCTATGAGGGCTTCTTCTGCGCTTCCTCTTGCACCCGCCGCCACTCGACGTACTGCCTGGTGCCGTCCTCCAGGGAGATCTGCGGCACCCATCCCAGATCCCTCCTGGCCTTGGAGGCATCGAGGTAGCACTCCTGGTTCAGCTGGAGGATGAAGTAGCGGTTGAGGAAGGGCATCTCCTTCGCGCGCAGCAGCCGCGCTATCAGCTCCATGAGGTAGCACCAGACGTAGGCCACTGAGAAGGGGACCTTGCCCCAGACCTTCCGGCCGCCCCTGGCCTTGACCATGGCCTGGGCGAACTCCTTGAGCCTGGTGGGCTCCGGGCAGGCGACGTTGTAGACCTCCCCGGCCGCCTTCTCGCTGGTCACCGCCAGGATGCAGAGGTCGGCGATGTCGCGCGAGTGCACTATGGCATACCGGGGGTTGGTCATCCCCGGCCAGAGAATGACGGGCGAGGCGGCGTACCGGTACAGGCGGTCGGATATGAGGCGATCGCGGGGCCCGTAGGCGGACCCGATCCTGATCATGGAGACCTTGATCCGGCCCTGCTTGTGGCACTCCCAGCAGGCCCGCTCGGCCAGGAGCTTGGCGTAGTCGTAGTAGGTCTTGGGGGTCAGGGACACGGCGCACTCGGTGGTCTCATCGGCCGCGCAGTCGCCCTTCATGCAGGCATCGCCGTAGACAGTGAAGGAGCTTACCTGGAGGAAGCGGGAGCAGCGGGCGTCGACGGCCGCCTTCAGCAAGTTCTCGGTGCCCCGGACGGTGGTCTTCTCGAACTCCTCCCAGGTGCCCCAGCCCGGCGTCACCTTGGCGGCGGCGTGAAAGACCACGTCCACCCCCTCGCACGCGGCCCGCAGGCTGGCGTAGTCCGTGACGTCACCGAATACGATCTCGGACCCGGTGGTCTTGAGGTGCCGGAGGTCGGAGGACTTCCTGGCGAGTGCGCGCACGTCGAAGCCCTTCTCCAACAGGCGCTCCACCAGGGCGCTGCCAACGCACCCCGTGCCCCCAGTGACCAGTGCTCTCATGATCCCCCCTCCTGGAATGCCGCCGGTTTTAAGTACGAAATGATATCGAGACAGGCACTGGGTGTCAAACCGCGGGGTGGCGATGTGGTAGTATATCTAGGCCGCGGTGCTGCCCGCCGTTGTGAGGAGCACAGAACGCCGTGGCGGAACAGGAGGCGCTGCTTGAATTCAAAGGAAGTCCTGGGTTTCGTAGCCGGGGCCATGATCAGCATAGCCCTCATCCCGCAGGTGTGGCGCCTCTACCGGCTGAAGAGCGCCCGGGAGATCAGCCTCCCGTTCAACGTCCTGTTCCTGCTGGGAGGCATCCTCTGGCTGGCCTACGGCATCGTGCAGGAGTCGCCGTCCATCATCGCCGCCAACTCCGTGAACATCGTGCTGGTCTCGGCCATGCTCTATGCCAAGGTGAAGTACGGGAGGCAGCCGTAGACCCGGGGCCGCACCCCGGCCGGCCCGTGCGGGCACTTGCCAGCGGGGCCCGGCCATGGTATCATTCGGGAGCTTAACAAACTGGGACCGGGGACCTTTAAGTCAGTCCTGAGAGGCTGGCAAGGGAGAAGCGCTCGCGACCGGACTCGCGAGCGGTCAGATGCGCGGAAACCTCTTGCCGGCCCGGCAAGAGGTTTTTTGTGTGCCTGAGAAGATGATCATGTCCGCCGCGGACATGGGGCGCGCGTGGACCCGGATCGCCCACGAAGTCATCGAGAGGAACCATGGCTGCGACCGGCTGGTCTTTGTCGGTCTGTACACCAGGGGCCTGCCTCTGGCCTCGCGCCTGGCCGACACCATCAAGCGGATCGAGGGGGCGGAGGTCCCCGTGGGCGCGCTGGACATCGGCCCCTACCGGGACGACCTCTCCTACCTGGAGGAGCCGCCGTCGGTCCGTCCCAGTGACATCCCCGACGGTATCGCCGGAAAGAGGGTGGTCCTGGTGGATGACGTGATCTACACCGGCCGGAGCATCAGGGCGGCCATGGATGCCCTCATCGACCACGGGCGCCCGCAGCATGTGCAGCTGGCGGTGCTGGTCGACCGCGGACACCGGGAGCTTCCCATCCGGCCGGACTACGTGGGCAAGAACGTGCCCACCTCGAGGACCGAGCAGATCGTGGTGCGGTTGGCGGAGGTAGATGGGCGGGACGAAGTGGTGATAGCCCGTCCCCCGTCTCCGGTGTCCGGCGAAGACACGGCGCAGAACGTGGTGGCATCAAGGAGGCGTCATGAATCTGGCAGGTAGGAGCCTGGTGACCATGGATGACCTGTCCAACGA
>CALMBS010000104.1 GCA_937860285.1 uncultured Chloroflexota bacterium | reverse complement strand
CCGGATTGGCGCTGTCCGTCACCGTCAGCTCAATCTCGTCTCCGGGTGAAGCCGCTACCGTCCCAGTGAAGGAACCATCCGTGCCGAATGAGGCAGCGCTGGAACCGCCGGCCGTCGTGTTCTCCAAAGTCACCTGATAGATGGGGTGAGCAGCCCACACCGCGCCGGGCTGGCCAGTCGCCTGTGCTACCCCTGGACCCGCCCCCAACGCGATGCGAGATAGGTCAATGGCGGGAGGCGCGGACCCGGTAAGAGGCACCACCGCGATGCCCCCTCGCGTCGCCAGGTACGCATAGCCGTTCAGAACGGCCACGTCCACAGGATCCCCTTCCACGGGGCTGGACACCACGCGCCTGAGGTTCGCCAGGTCCGACGTGTCCGTCACGTCCATCCCGACGCCGTACCGCGCAGCTGCATACAGCCGCCGCCCTTGATGCGCCATCCCCAAGGAGTAGCCCTCGGTGTCGAGGTAGTCCTTGAAGACCGGTGCGGCATTCAAGACCAGAGAAAACGCCGCCACACCGTAGCTGTTCCTCGAAACATACAAGGTGTCCCCGTCCACGCAGATTCGCCCCAGCGGCCTCTGGTGATCCGTCGTAAGGTAGTACATGTCTACAAAGTTGCTGGTGGACCAGGAGGGCGATTGCGAGTTGTACAAAATGCCCACCAACAAGGAGTCCCCGCTTGCGTAGCTACTCGTCACGATCAACTGATTCTGCCAGATCGCCATGTCCTGGATATAGGCATAGCCGGAACCAGGGCTCGTGCTCGGCTTGACCACGGGCGACCCGGGCGTCGAAACGTCGACCGCCCAGACCGTCGCCTTGTTCCCGAGGTAGGCCACCTGACCGCTCACGGCCACCGCGTTCGCCTGGGCGGCATCCAGCCCGCTGAATGAGGCGGCGGGTACCTCTGCCACTTCGGTCAGAACCGGACTCCCCGTGTCCGTTGTTACCTGCAGGAGCGTCATCCCGTCGTCGCCTAATACGACCAGGTCCCCGCTCACCTTCATGTCGTGAATGTACCCATGGTTGCTCTGGTCCGTGCCCGGCCAGTACGAAACCACCGTGTCGGGCCAAGTGAGTGAGGGATCCAGCAGCCAGACTTTAGAGGAGGCGTTCACTAGTAGGTAATCCCCCATCGCGACAACGCGCCGGACATCATCCCCGCCGACGTCCCAGAACTTGCTCTGCGTGCCGGCAGGCACACGGCCCAACGAAACCGTCGTGCTCTGCGCCGGATTGGCGCTGTCCGTCACCGTCAGCTCAATCTCGTCTCCGGGTGAAGCCGCCACCGTCCCAGTGAAACTGCCGAGTTCGCCCATGCTGCTGGCGGGAGTGCTCACACCCGTGGTCACGTTCGCGAGAGAGAAAGAGAGCGGTTCGTTGTTCGACGTGATACAGGCAGGATCGCCGGTCACGACTGCCTCATTGCGCGAAACAGCCAAATGGATCCGATCACAATCGATAAGCGGCGGAATGGCCTGATGCAGGGCTGCGGGGAGGCCTGCCGTACCATCGGCCCCGGCAATGACTGTGCCTGCCAACGCGA
>CALMBS010000103.1 GCA_937860285.1 uncultured Chloroflexota bacterium | reverse complement strand
CGACAATCCAGCTCTCTGGTGCCGCCATCCCCTCCATTGCCTTCAATGTCCCTCGGTGACCGCCGTAGATCCAGCTCGCCCCAATGCAGGCCGCCAGATCGAGGCTGCCCGGCTTCTGGGGTTGGTAGTCCGCCCCGTCCATCTCCAGGAAGGTCAGCCGAGCAGCGGGCACCCGTTCCTGGCACTTCCTCTTGGCATCGGCAATATGGTACGGCGAGAGGTCGACCCCCACCCCTTCCATGCCGTACCGTTCCGCCAGCCGGATGATGAACTCGCCCTTTCCGGTGGCGATCTCCAGCACATGCGCATCAGGCCTCAGCCGCACCAGGCTGACGAGTTGGTCGAGCTTCTCAATGCTCGACGGATTGCAGACGATGTGCTCCCGATGCGTGATATCAAAGAACTTCCAGTTGTCCACCAGCTAGTCTCCCCTCTCGTTCACCGGCTGGCCTAGGCGATATGGTTGGCCAGGAAGAACGGCCACACCACTATTCCCAGGATGATCTTCCACCAGGCCAGGTGCGCAAAGCCAATAGTGAACAGCCAACCGCCAAACCAGAGTGTACCACCGATCGATGCCTCTTTCATGTCATCCTCCTATCCACGTCATCAGTTTGCCCGCCAGCTACCGAACCTGCCCCCCAAGGGTGAATGGCGGATACTCGTCCGTGGTGAGCAGGAAGGCGTAGGCGGAGACCCTCAATGACCACCTCATCACTCCCACCACGAAGTCGAACAGCCCCCTGGGATAGCGGCCAGTGAAGAGAATGGCGAACCAAGCCACTATCACCACCACGAAGGCGGCAATGTCCAGGAAGAAGAGCACGATGTAGTGCGGGATGGCCAGCAGCCACTTGACCAGGGGCAGCCACCGGTTCAAGCCGTTCCGGCCGTCCGGGTACGGTATCTCGATGTGCACCGCCTGCTCCTCGTCGGTGGACGGGTACTCGTCCCGCAGCAGGGCCATGTAGGCCTCCACCCGCATGCTGAACCTGGTCAGGGCGATGTTCCAGTCGAACCACCAGCGGGGGTACTTCTGCCTGAAGACCAGCATGAGCACGGTGGCCAGGAACAGCACTCCGCCGGCGGAGAAGACTGCCACCCATCCCCGATCGTCTCCGGACCTCCAGGCAGCGCCACTGACAAGACACAGCAGGACCCCAATGGGGATGGCCGTGATCAGCCTGAAGAACGTGGTCAGCCGGTTCAGCTTGCGGTCGGGGTAATCGATCGACAGGGTCGCCGGATGTGCCCTTCTGTTCTCACTCATTGAAGCACCTCCTATTGATACAAATCACGCTCTCGAACCTTGTCTGATAGAGCCACAGGCCCGTCTTCATAGCCAGGCGATCTTGACGCTGCGGCGGTACTCTTCCCAGGCGGCGCCGAACGTCCGCGAGAGCCCTCTCTCCTCTTCAGGCGCGAACGCCCTGGCCCCGGCATACAGGATGAGGCCGATGGCGACGCCCAGCCAGGAGTTCACCAGAATGCCGGCCCAGGGCAGCACCAGCAGGGCCTTCAGCTTCATCTTCCTCCTCCGATCCTCCTGCTCGCTGTCCCTGGTGATCAGGCCGCGGTCAGGACGGGCGGCCTGGCCGGGCTGGCTTCCGCCGACGGGGACAGCGAGGGCGCAATCTGCGCGGCAAAGGCCGCCACCTTCTCCTGCCAGCCTTCTTCCGGGGGCCCCTTGAGGCCGGTCACGAACACCCTGGTCCGGGCCACATTGACCAGGCCCTTCTCCCTCACCATCTGGTCCATGATCGGGATCATGCGCTGGCACTTCCCCAGTTCCTCTTCGCTGGGCAGCCGTCCGCTCTTGTCCGGCTGCGGCGCCAGCTCGGTGGTCAGAATGGCGCACCTGGCTCCCGCGGGCAGCCTGGCCTCCTTCAGGAAACGGCTCATGTCCCCGATGGGCTTGCCCATGCGCCCCGGCGAGCTGAACAGGTACAGGTCGGCCGGCGGTATCTCCCTGGGCTTCGCCTCCCGGACGTGGCGGACGTTGACCGCAATGCCCCTGCCAGCCATCTGCTTCTTGAACTCTTCTGCCACCCTGGCTCCGTTGCCGTATTTCGAGGCGTGGAAGTACTCCATCTTCAGGTTCCTTCCGGCGCTTGCCGCCTGCGGTTCCCTTCCGATGTCGTGGAGCCTCTCCATGACGCTCCGGGAGAACGCGCGCGCCCGGTCGAGCCGGGCCTGGTCGGGCTGGCCGGCACTGTTGTCCTCCCTGGCCCAGCGGCGCAGCTTGGCGCTCGGAAGCATGGACATGATGCGCTTCGTGGACTTGTCGAGCTGTCCCTGGCAGTCGAAGAAGCCCACGATTTCCGCCCCGCGGGCCGCCTGTCTGAACTTGTCGAGCATCGGCGGGAGCTCCGGGTTGTCTCCGGGAGCCGCGTGGGTAATGAAGAGGACCACCTTTCTGCCCTCTGTGCAATGCTGCTCCAGCAGCCTCGCCGCCTTCTTGTCCGGACCCTCCTGATGGATGGGGAAGCCGAGAAAAGCCACGTCGTAGCCCTCTATGGTGTCAACCTCGTCGATGGGCTTTATCTCCTTCTCGCCATCGATCTCTTCGAACATGGCCTCCGCTACCTTCCTTGTGTTGCCGGTCTTCGACATGTAGGCTACCAGGACCTTCACCACTGCACCTCCTCTTTTCGCTGAGGACCATCTGATACCAGCATAGAGCGAGGTCCCGCTTTGCACATTATGCGTTCGGTGAGAGTTGATCCCCGGAATGCTGAGAGAACCCGGCCTGGCCGTTTGGCGAGGACGCCTACACCACCTCGGTCAGCCGGGTGTCCCACAGCTCACCGGTGACCGTCTGGCGCCCCCGCTTGTCCTCCCGGCCCTCGCAGCCGTGCGAAGCGATGCAGATCCAGCCGACTGACGGGTCCCGCCAGAAGAAGTGCTCCTCCTTCCAGAAGCCGCGCTTGCGCCGGGCGTAGGTGGTCTCGTCCAGCCGCAGGGCCTCCACCGGGCCTCCCGCCACCCTGTCCGTGTAGGGGCAGCTCAGGGTGATGCCGCCCACCAGCCGCCGCCAGCAGATGTCGTCGGTGCCCCGGCCGTCCATGGAGCGCTCGCCGTGGAGCTCGGTGCCGGAGTTGGCCATCTTGAACGAGCGGTGGTTGGTGTAGCTGCACTCCGCGGCGGCGTTGACCGTCATGTGCCGGTCGGCCCAGACCTGCCCCGGCTCCAGCACCGAGTGGGTGTGGCCCTCGGTCTTGTCGTCCCCGTCGCCCCAGACGTAGGTGTCGGTGTAGTAGAGCCTGGTGCCCCGCCACACCATCACGTCCTCCGTCGGGGGGCGCGCGGGGTCATCCGGGTAGTAGAGGTGGCGCACGGTGAAGTGGCTGCGGTCCTCCCACCACTCGTGCCGGATGTGCTCCCCGTTGTCGTAGACGAAGGTCCGTCCCGGTGGGAACGGCCAGAGCCACTTCATGTCCAGGGTGGCCGGCTCGATCCGCCCCTGCATCCTGGTACCCCCCTGTAAGAGCCGGAACCGCGGCGGCTTCAGAAGCGAAGCGGCTCCTCAGAAACGGAGCGGCTCCTCAGAAGCGAAGCGGCTCCTGGCCCTGGATCAGCTTCAGGAACTGGCCGTGAAGGGCCTCGTTGGCGGCCGCGATGGTCCGGGTCTCGATGGTGGCCGGCCGGTCCTCCCAGTCGGTGATCTTACCGCCGGACTCCCTCACCAGGCAGATGGCCGCCGCCACATCCCAGGGGTAGAGGAGGGGGTGGATGTAGGCGTCCAGCCGCCCCGAGGCCACGTAGGCCAGGCCCAGCGCGGCCGACCCGATCAGCCTCAGGCCGCCGATGTCCGGCCAGGGCACCGTGATGAAGTCCAGCATGGCCCGGCCCTTGTCCGCGTCGTAGCCCAGGTCTACGCCCAGGAAGGCCTCGGGTATGGCCTTGCGGTGGGCCACGGAGATTGGCAGGCCGTTGAGGAAG
>CALMBS010000102.1 GCA_937860285.1 uncultured Chloroflexota bacterium | reverse complement strand
CACCCGGCCCTCGATGGCGGCCATGAGGGCCGACGACTCGCCGGAGACAAAGGCCCCGGCCCCGCGGTGCACCTTCACGGTGAACCCGAACCCGGATCCCAGGATGTCCTCTCCCAGCAGGCCGTACTCCGTGGCCTGCCGGATGGCGGTGTTAAGGTTCTCGCAGGCCATGGGGTACTCCTGCCGGACGTACACGAATCCCTGGTGCGCCCCGATGGCGAAGGCGCCGATGGCCAGCCCTTCCAGCACAGCGTGGGGGTTGCCCTCCATGAGCGACCGGTCCATGTAGGCCCCGGGGTCGCCTTCGTCGCAGTTGACGACGACGTACTTGATGTCGCCAGGGGCGCTGCGGGTCTCCTCCCACTTCCGGCCCGCGGAGAAGCCGCCCCCGCCCCGGCCCCGGAGCCCCGAGCGGGTGACCTCCGCCACGATCTGCTCCGGCTGCATCTGGAAGAGCGCTTTGGCCAGTGCGGCGTAGCCCCCGATGGCCAGGTAGTCCTCTATTGAGGCCGGGTCGATCCGGCTGTTGCTGCCCAGGAGCAGCCGCTGCTGCTTCCGGTAGAAGGGGACGTCGGCTTCCTTCGTGTATCGCTCTCCGGTGCCGGGGTCAACGTAGAGCAGCCGCTCGATGACCTGGCCCTTGATCACGGTCTCCGAGATGATGTCGGGGACGTCCTCCAGCTTGACCCGCTGGTAGAAGATGCCCTGGGGATAGATGGTCAGGAGCGCTCCCCGCTCGCAGAAGCCGGGGCAGCCGGTGGCCCTGATGTCCACCTTCTCGTGCAGGCCCTGCCGGGCCACTTCGTGCCTGAAGGCGCCGAGGATATCGGTGCAGCCGTAGGCCAGGCAGCCGGTGCCCACGCACAGGGCGATGCAGGGCTTCCGGGGGTCCCTGTGGTCCTGGATGGACTTCCGCAGGGCCTCCAGATCGGCGGCGGATGTCAGTCGGTGCCTGTGTTCCCTGATGGACATTCTCACTTGTACCTGGCCAGCAGCGGGCTGACCTTGTCGCTGGATACCTGCCCGTGGTAGTGGTCATTGATCATCACCATTGGCCCCAGGGCGCAGCAGCCGACGCAGTTGACCGTCTCCAGGGTGAACCTGAGATCAGGCGTGGTCTGGGTCCTCTTGATGCCCAAGTCCGTCTCCATCTTTTCCACCACCCGCCCGGCGCCCCGGACGTGGCAGGCGGTTCCCACGCAGACCTTGATGGAATGGCGGCCCCGGGGCGCGAAGCTGAAAGCCTTGTAGTAGCTGGCCACCTGGTAGACGCGGGTCAACGGCACGCGCAGCTGGCGGCTGACCTCGGCCAGGGCCTGGGGAGGCAGCCAGCCCAAGCTGCCCTGCAGGTCCAGCAGGACCTGGATGAGCATGTCCCTGTCGCGGCGGTGGCTCTCCACCACCTTGTCGACCAGATCTGCAACTGCGGACAAATGTGCGCTCCTAGTGAATCACCGAGTCCGGCGGCACCTTGCTGGGATAGGTGCCGATCCACGTCGGCAGGCTCAGCACCGGCCTGGGTTTCCAGCCGGCCTCCTTCAGATAGGCGGTGGCTTCCTTCTTGTAGACGATGGGCAGGTCCTTGTCCGTCCGAACGTACAGGTGCAGGTCCGGCGGCAGGCCGCCCCCCATGTGCTTCTTGTACAACGAGATGTAGTGGTTGAGCTTCACCGCCCGTCCCTGCGGGGTGTCGTTCTTCCGGATGCAGAGCTTGGCGATGGTGATCATGGCCTTTTCCTTGGTCTCCGTGACGTAGGCCAGGTGCTCCGGCGACGGCTCCCCGGTATCCACCATCTCACCCTTCCGTCCGTCCCTGACGGTCCAGTCCCCCTCCTCCTTCCGGGAGAGGAACATCCGGCGGTACTTGGAGGAATGGGGCCCCAGGACCACCGGTATCCCCAGGCGGTTGCAGCCGGTGGCGATGCTGACGGCCTTCTGAGAGTAGGCGCCCCAGGCCACCCCGACGGCGCCCACGCGGTTCAGGATGTAGTCCGCGATGACCTCGTAGTTGCCGCGCAGCGGCA
>CALMBS010000101.1 GCA_937860285.1 uncultured Chloroflexota bacterium | reverse complement strand
CCCGGATACATGTCGCAGGCACCCACTCAGGAGGTGTCCATGGGGAAGTATGTGCAGCCGATGTCCCACAAAGGCAAGCAGATCTGGCTCCTGAACGCGGCCAACAAGGACGAGAAGGAAGCCGTGGCGGGCTGGAATGAAGCCAGGCAGCTGATGGGCAGGGAATGGCTGGTCCGGGAGCCCGACAGGGCCCAGAAGGGCTAGAGCTCCCCTCGCGCCGGCGTATCGCTTCTGACCACGGTCTTCGCCCTCGGATGGACCTATTGACAGGTTCGAACAGGCATCGATATCATGTGTAGGATTTCCACGAGGAGGTGGCACTGTGGCTGCGGTCTACCGTTTCACTGACGAATGCGAAGACAAGATGCTTCTGGGCAATAAGGGGGCCAACCTGGTCACCATGACCAAGATCGGGCTGCGCGTGCCCCCTGGCTTCGTGGTCTCCATCGAAGCCTACGCCGAGTACCGGCGCAGCGGGCGCCTGCCCATCGAGGACATCGAAGATGGGCTGCGCTGGCTGGAGGAGACCACCGGCAAGAAGATGGGGGACGGGCTGATGGTGTCCGTCCGCTCTTCCGCGCCGGTCTCGATGCCGGGGATGATGGATACCCTGCTCAACATCCGCAGCAAGCAGCACATGATCTCCGCCATCAAGAAGATCTTCGGCTCCTGGGACAACCTGCGGGCCGTCGAGTACCGCCGCCTGAACAACATCCCCCGCGACATCGGCACGTCGGCCGTGGTGCAGGCCATGGTCATGGGCAACCTGGACGACCGGTCGGGGACGGGCGTGGTCTTCACCCGCAACGCCAGCACGGGGGAGCCGGTCCTGTTCGGGGAGTACATCGGCCGGGCGCAGGGCGAGGACATCGTCTCCGGGGTCCGGACTCCGGCCCCCATCCAGGAGCTCAAGGAGGCCATGCCCGAGATGTACTCCGAGCTGGAGGGGGTGGCGCACAAGCTGGAAGGGCACTTCCATGACATGCAGGACGTGGAGTTTACCATCGAGTCCGGGACCCTCTACATCCTGCAGACCAGGGCCGGCAAGCGCAGCGGCCAGGCGGCAGTGAGGATAGCGGTCGACCTGGCCCGGGAGGGCCTCATCTCGAAGGAGGACGCCGTCAAACGGGTGAAGCCGGAGGAGCTGAAAGGCCTGCTGCACAAACGCATCAAGTCCATCGACCATCACGAGCCGCTGGCGCACGGCCTGAACGCGGCCCCGGGGGCCGCCTTCGGCAAGGTGGTCTTCCATCCCACCGAGGCGCTGCGGATGGCCGAGAAGAGCGAGAAGGTGATACTGGTCCGGCCGGAGACCAGCCCGGACGATATCCAGGGCATCGCCGCCTCCGACGGCGTGCTCACCTCCCGGGGTGGGCTGACCTCGCATGCCGCCATAGTCACCAGGGCCATGGGCAAGCCCTGCATCTGCGGCGCGGAGGACATCAAGATCGACCTCAAGGCGGAGCAGTTCGAGGTCCGCGGCCACGTGGTGACCAAAGGCATGGAGATCACCATCGACGGCACCACCGGCACGGTGTATCTCGGCGCCCTCGCCCTGGAGGAGGTCGAGGTCACGCCGGAGCTGTCCGAGCTCCTGTCCTGGGCGGACGGCTTCCGCCGCCTGGGCGTGCGGGCCAATGCGGACACGGCGGACATGATCCGGCTGGCCAAGGGCTTCGGCTGCGAGGGCATCGGGCTGTGCCGCACCGAGCGCCAGTTCAACGCCCCGGAGCGCCTCTCCGCCATCCGGGAGTACATCATGGCCCGGACGGAGGGCGAGAAGATGCAGTCCCTGGAGCTGCTGCGCCGGTACCAGGTGGAGGACTTCGAGGCCATATTCCGCGAGCTGGACGGGCTGCCCATCATCATCAGGCTGCTGGACCTGCCGCTGCACGAGTTCCTGCCGTCCGAGAGCGATGCCACGGTCCCCCGGGTCCAGGAGATGGTGCGGGAGCTGCGGGAGGTGAACCCCATGATCGGCCACCGCGGGGTGAGGCTGGGCGTCACCAACCCGGAGATCTACCGGATGCAGGTGGAGGCCATCATCCAGGCCAAGGCCGCGGTGCAGGGCAAGGCCAAAGTGGACGCCGCGGTGATGATCCCCCAGGTGATCACGGTGCAGGAGCTGCTCTGGGTGAAGAAGCACGTCAAAGCGGCGGGGCTGAAGGTGGGGGTGATGATGGAGACGGTGCGGGCGTGCATGCGGGCGGGCAAGCTGGCCCACGAGGCGGACTTCTTCTCCTTCGGCACCAACGACCTCACCCAGGCCGTGTACTCCTTCAGCCGCGAGGACGCGGAGAAAAAGTTCCTGGCCACGTACCTGCGGCTGGGCATTCTGGCGGACAACCCCTTCGAGATCGTGGACGTGAAGGGCGTGGGCCGGCTGATGGAGACGGCCATCATGTGGGCCCGGAGGAACAAGAAGAACATCCAGATAGGGGTCTGCGGCGAGCACGGCGGCGAGGCGCGGTCGATACGCTACTTCCACCAGATCGGGATCGACTACGTGAGCTGCAGCGCCTTCCGGATACCGGTGGCCCGGCTGGTGGCGGCGCAGGCCGCCCTGGACGAGAAGGCCGAGAAGCCGGCGCCAGCGCTGGACACGGCCTAGCGCCCGCTGTGGAGCGGCCGGGCACCGTCAAACGCCTTTGACGATGCTGCACCCAGGTGCTAACATGTCCTGACAACAGGGGGGCAACGTGGGCCTGTTTGATGCCTTCAAGAAGAAAACCGAGCAGGCGCTCAAGCGCACCAAGGACGCCTGGTTCGGGAAGATCTCCAGCCTCTTTGACCGCCAGACCATCGACAAGGGGCTGTGGGATGAGCTCGAGGAGCTGCTGATAGCGGCCGACGCCGGCGTGGAGACGACGGACAAGCTCATCACCCGCGTCAAGGAGCGCGTCAGCAAGCAGAGGATCAGCGACGGCCAGGAGGTCCGTGCCGTGCTCATGGAGGAGATGACCTCCATGCTGCAGGTGAACGGGAACCAGCCCGCGGCGGCGGCCGCTCCCCGCGTTGTCCTGGTGGTGGGCGTGAACGGGTCCGGCAAGACCACCAGCATTGCCAAGCTGGGCTACATCTACAAGAAGGACGGCAGCAAGGTGCTGCTGGCCGCGGCGGACACCTTCCGGGCGGCCGCCATCGACCAGCTGAAGTGGTGGGGTGACAAGATAGGGGTCGAGGTCATCGCGCATCAGCCGGGCGCCGACCCGGGCGCGGTCGTCTTCGATGCCGTGCAGGCGGCCCGGACCCGCGGCATCCAGGTCGTCATCGTGGACACCGCCGGCCGGCTGCAGACCAAGTTCAATCTGATGGAAGAGCTGAAGAAGATCCGGAAGGTGGTCCAGAGGGTGGATCCCACCGCCCCCCATGACACGCTGCTGGTGCTGGATGCCAACACCGGGCAGAACGGGGTCAGCCAGGCGAAGTACTTCACGGAAGCGGTAGGCATCACGGGCATCATCCTGACCAAGCTGGACAGCACGGCCAAGGGCGGCATCGTGCTGGCCATATGCGACCAGCTGAAGATCCCGGTGCGGTTCATCGGCACGGGCGAGACTGTCGAGGACCTGGCGCCCTTTGATCCGCGGTCCTTCGTGGAAGCCGTAATGTCATAGGAGGGGACTCATGATTAATCTCGACCTGAATCCCACCATAGTGTCCGTCGGGTCTCTCGACATAGGATGGCACGGCATCATGATGTTCCTGGGCACGTGCACCGGTGTGGGGGTGACACTGTGGCTGGCGAGGAAGGTGGGCATCAAGGACGAGATCACCTTCAGCGCCGCTCTGTGGGCAGTCATCTTCGGCTTCATCGGGGCGCGGGTGACCAATGTCATCGACAACTGGGCGGAGTACTACAGCCACAACCCGGGGAAGATACTGGCCGTGCAGGAAGGCGGGCTGGGCTGGTACGGGTGCCTCATCGGAGGCACCCTGGCGGTGGCCGTCTACTCCCGCATCGCCAAGTTCTCCCTGGGGAGGTTCGCCGATGCGGCGGCCCCCGGCATCTTCGCAGGGCTGTCTATCGGGCGCATCGGCTGCACGCTCAATGGCGATGCCATCGGGGCCGAGACTTCTCTTCCCTGGGGCTTGGCGTACACCAACCCGGCCGCCGTCGTGCCCTACCAGCTGTTGGGGGTGCCGACTCATCCTTCTCCGGTCTATGAGATCCTGTGGAATGTGGTGATGCTGGTGATCCTGTGGCGGCTGTGGAAAAGGCTGACGCCGGACGGCAGCCTCTTCCTGGTGAGCCTGGTCCTCTATGGCGTGGGGAGGTTCATCATCAGCTGGTCCAGGGCCGAGGACCTGGTGTGGGGCGGGCCGCTGCACCAGTCGCACGTCATCTCCATAGGCATCGTCCTGTTTGGCGTGGTGATGCTCATCGTCCGCAAGACGCGCCTGGTGAAACGGGAGACAGGGCCGCCGGCGGAGCTGGCGCCGTCAGGTTGATGACTCAACTTGCCCGTTCAAGTCGATGTCTCAACTTAGGTTGATGTCTCAACCTTTCAGGTTGAGGGGGCGAAGTCCAGGATGTTGAGGCCCAGGGTCTCCTCGCCGTTCCAGCGGTCCCGGACCAGGTTGTAGACGATGTCGATCTCCGGGGCGATCTCGGAGTCATTGGGCCCGAGGTCGAAGGCGATGGCCTTCCAGGAGACCCGGCCGTCGCGGAGCCTCAGCCGGAGGTGCTGCGAGGCGGCGCCGATGGGGCGGTGTTCCACCACCGCCGCCCGGCGGGACAGGAAGACCGGCACCGGGTTCTCCTGGCCGAAGGGCGCGAACCGCTCCAGCAGCCTGAATGTCTTGCCCGTGACGCTGGAGAGGGGCATCTCGATGTCCACGTTGAGGTGGGGGCGCAGGTCGACCCCGGCCAGCTCCCGCCCGGCTATCTCCAGCAGCCGTCCTCCGAAGGCCTCGAGGTTCTCCCGGGCCAGGCCGAACCCGGCGGCGCTGGGGTGTCCGCCAAACCGCTGCAGCAGGTCGCTGCACTGCGACAGCGCGCCGACGACGTTGAACTCGGGGATGCTGCGGGCGCTGCCCGAGGCCGCGCTTTCCTTGAGCTCATAGACGATGGCCGGCCGGTAGAACTCCTCTGCCAGCCGGCCGGCGATCAGGCCGGCGATGCCCGACGGATAGTCCTCGCCGCCGACCACCAGTATGGGCTGCTGCGCCCCCGCGGGCCCCAGCTGCCCCTTGGCCCTGGCCAGGAACTCCTCGGTGAGCTTCTGTCTCTGCTGGTTCTTCTCCTCCAGCTGCTGGGCCAGCTGGCGCGCTTCATCGGCATTGGCGGACATGATCAGGCGATAGGTGGTGATGGCGTGGTCCAGCCTCCCCGGGGCG
>CALMBS010000100.1 GCA_937860285.1 uncultured Chloroflexota bacterium | reverse complement strand
GCTGTAGAGGGTCTGAATCACGTTCAGCAGCATCCGTTTCCCCGGGAAGCTGCGGAAGGCGATCAACCCGCCCATGGGGACGCACACAAGCGCAGCGATGATGGTGGAGGCCGCTGACACCCGCAGCGACCTCCACGTGATCTCGACTACCTCAGGGTCAAGCGTTACTATGAGGTGTATCGCTGTCTTGAGCGCTTCCCAGAGGTATCCCAGGGCTTATCCCTCCTGCCGTTTTCCCGTCCGTGCTATGATGTGGGCTCCGCCTCACCGGCGCAAGGGTTGAAAAGGGACTTGCCGTAGTCCGCCTTGCCGTACTCTCCGATGATCTCCTGTATCTCATCCGACGTGAGGAACTCCACCATCTTCTGGGCCACGTCCCTTTGCTTGCTCTTGGTGCAGACGATGACTGAGTAGACGTTGAGCAGGATGCTGCCGGTGTCCACCACCGGCTCGAGGGCCAGGTCGCTCTTGTAGGCCAGGTAGGTGCCTTCGTCCGTCAGCGTGTAGGCGTCCTTCTCGCTGGCCGTGGTGAGGGTGGCGCCCATGGCCGCGCCGGCGTCGATGTACCAGCCGGCGGCGATGCCCGACGCCTTCAGGGCCTCGTAGTCGGTGTATCCGGCCAGCTTCCAGATGGCCTTCTCCTTGGAGTGTGTTCCCGAGCCGTCGCCGCGGGAGACGAACTTGCCCGTGCCCGGGTTGGCCGCCAGTTTCTTGAAGGCTTCCTCCGCCGTCAGTCCCTCCAGGCCGGCGGGGTCGTTCTCTGGTCCGACGATCTGGAAGTAGTTGTAGGCAAACCAGACCCTCTCCACTCCAAAGTTGTCGGAGATGAACTTGAGCTCGTCGGCCCGGGAGTGGACCGTCAGGACATCGACATCACCGTTTCGGCCGTAGGTCAGGGCGGCCCCTGATCCCGCCGACAGGATGTCGAGCTCTACGTCGTACTTCTCCTCGAACTTGGGCTCCAGGTAGGTCCACAGTCCGGTGTCGTAGAGGCTGGTGGTGGTGGCCACTCTGAGGCGCCCGGTGGCGGTGGCGATCTTGCTGAGGTCCTCCGACTCGCTGCAGCCGATGCTGCCGATCACCAGGGACAGAAGTATCACCAACGCCAGTATGCCAAAGACTGCTTTTCTCTTAGTCACTATCAGATTCCCCCTCCATTGGTTTTTTGAGATGACTGGTTCCGTGGCCGCTTCTGACGCGCGGATGCGCGGCCTCGCTGATTCTCCTTTTCTATTCCCTGTCAACCCTCCTTTCGGTCGCTGCCTCCAACGTATGTGGTCGTGCCTGACTGTGAGGTGTCGTATCCTCCGGCTTCGGTGACGGCCCGGCGGAAGTCCGTGCTGGCGACGATGCGGGCCAGCAGCGTCAGCTCCCGGCTCCGGCGCTTCTCGGCCGGCATCACCAGGTCGTACCTCTCCCGGTGCAGCGGCAGGAAATCCAGCTGGCATGCCCGGGCGGCGGCCTCGATGCCCAGCCCCGTGTCGGCTTGCCCCCCGGCGATGGCTTTGGCCACGGCCAGGTGCGTGTCCACCTCGCGGTCGTACCCTCTGACACTGGATGGCTTCAGGCCCAGCTGTCGCAGCTCCTGGTCCAGCAGCACCCGCGTGCCCGAGCCCTTCTGACGATTGATCACGGTCACGTCCGGGCGCCCCAGGTCCTCGATCCCCCGGATCCTCCTTGGGTTCCCGGCCGCCAGCATCAGCCCCTGGATCCGGTAGGCCAGGTGCAGAATAGCCATCTCGCGGCCGGGCAGAAGGTGCTTGACGTAGGGGTAGTTGTACTCCCCGGTTTCCGCATCCAGCAGGTGTATGCCGGCCACGTCCGCCCTCCCCTCCTGGAGAGCGATGAGGCCCCCGAGGCTGCCGGCATTGGTGACATCGATCCTGATGCCCGGCTCCCTCTGCCGCAGCCGGCCCACGAGCATGTTCAGGGCCAGGTCGTGGCTGGCGACGATGACCAGGCCCTTGCCCGGCCTGGTGCGCCTTATGGTCCTGCGGAGAGGCCGCCTTCCGACCTGCCGTTCCTCACGCCACTGGTCCAATTGCGCTGAGAAGGCCGCTTCGATCTCCTCCAGGCTGTATCCCTGGCTGAGCACATCCAGGATTCCGTCGCTCACCATGTTCGACAGGCGCGTCTGACGCAGCTTGAGCAGCTGGGGGTCGCTGGCCTTGGCCACCACCGCCGTGCCCCCGCCGCGGCGGGACTGGATGACGCCGTCCTGCTCCAGCTCTTTGTAGGCCTTCACCACCGTTCCCGGGCTGATGTCGAGCGTCTCCGCCAGCTGCCTGACGGTGGGCATCCGCTCTCCCGGCTGGAGCTGGCTGGTGGCGACCTGCTGTCTCTCCTGGTGCACTATCTGCTTGAACAGCGGGGACCGGGACGTGTCATCAAGGCGTATCTGGCTCACGGGGCCTCTTGTGAGAGTTTTGTGCCAGTTGTTATATTGTGATTATAACAACTGACGCCTGGACAGACAAGAGGGTCGCCGAGGTGGTCGTTGCCGCGGGGTCGGAGAACGGATTCCGGGGCGCGGGCAAGGCCGGAATTGGTTTGAACCGCCCGGGTCGTTTGTGATAGTCTGAGACTGTTGAAGCTTCGCGGCCGGCCGGTGGATTGCCGGTTTCCGTCTGCGATGATACAATAGCCCGGTTGGATCTCCGAAGCTGAGCGGCCTAAACGCGGTCAGGCAGGGCCCTCAGACGGCGGGCCATAAGCCCCGAAGGTTCAGGTGGAAACGCTTGGGCCTCCCATTGCGGAAAGGAGAGGATATGAAGGCTGGCCCGTTCTAATAGAGCGCCCTTGATCTACAGGGCGCCTTTTCTTTTTCCCGCGCGCTGCAGTTGCTGAAGTGCCCTCTTCAGTGATGTCGTCGAGGACCACTGTGGTGACGCAGGACCAAGAGAGTGGACGGATCCATCTTCGCAGATTACATACCCGCTGTGCCCCTGCCGCAGTAGACCGGCATTCGGCAGGGGCGGCGGAAGACCGGGCAGACGCTGCCTCGCATCGTCGGGGACAGACATAAGTAGCTAGAAGGAGGGGAGTATATGGCACTAAGGAAGATGCTTCTGGAGATCAATGGAGTCGAGCGCCAGATAGTCTGCGAACCGACTGATTCGCTGGGCGACATGTTGCGGGCCCTGGGGCTGACCGGCACGAAGATGGGGTGCGGGGTAGGCCAGTGCGGCGCCTGCTCGGTCCTGGTTGATGGAAAGGTCACCAAGGCCTGCACCAAGAGGATGGACAAGGTGGAGGAGCACTCCAAGATCCTCACCATCGAGGGAGTCGGGACGCCCACCAGCCTGCACCCTCTGCAGCTGGCGTGGATGACCTACGGCGGGGCGCAGTGCGGGTATTGTTCCCCCGGCTTCATAGTCTCCGCCAAAGCCCTGCTGGACAGCAACCCTAACCCCACCCGGCAGGAGGTCAGGGCCTGGTTCCAGAGGCAGCGCAATGCCTGCCGGTGCACCGGGTACAAGCCCCTGGTGGATGCGGTCATGGCCGCCGCCAGGGTGCTGCGCGGCGAAATGAAGATGGAGGACCTGGAGTTCAAGATCCCGGCCGACGGCCGCATATACGGGACCGCCATTCCCCGGCCGACAGCGCTGGCCAAGGTCACCGGGACCTGTGACTATGGGGCGGATGTCAACGCCAAGATGCCGCCCGGCACGGCCTACCATGCCGCCTGCGCCATCGCCAAGGTGTCCAGCGCCAAGGTGACCAGCATCGATGTGTCCGAGGCCGAGAAGATGCCCGGCGTGGTCAAGGTGGTGACCAAGAAGGATGTCAAGGGCTCGAACTTGATGTTCAACCTGAACATCATGAACCCCCGCTATACCGGCAACATGTTCGAGCGGCCGATCCTGGTGGACAACCGGGTGTACCAGTATGGCGATGTCTACGCCATCGTCCTGGCTGACAGCCGGAAGCATGCCCGGGCCGCGGCCGAGAAGGTGAAGGTCACCCAGGAAGAGCTGCCGGCGTACATGAACGCCCTGGAAGCGGTGGCCCCGGATGCCAAGCAGATCTTCGAGGGCTTCGACAACCTCTACGTCATGGCGCCCCTGCTCAAGGGGCAGGACGACATGGACGCGGTGTTCGCCAAGTCGGCGCACGTGCTGGAAGGGAGCTACTACAGCCAGCGCCAGCCCCATGCCACCATCGAGCCGGATACCCTCCTGGCCTACATGGACGAGGACGGGAAGTATACCTGCCACTGCAAGAGCCTGCTGATCCATGCCGCCGCGGCGGCCGTGCTGGCCGGCGTGGGCCTGGCCGAGATGCGGATCATCAACAACCCCGTGGGCGCCAGCTTCGGTTACTCGCTGTCCTCCAACAACATAGCGCTGGCCACCGTGGCCAGCCAGGCTGTCGACGGGTTCCCGGTCTGTCTCGACCTGGACTATGACGAGCACACCGTCATGACGGGAAAGCGGGCCCCGGGATGGTCCAACGTCAAGATCGGCTGCGACAAGGACGGCAAGATCACCGGCATGCAGTACGAGTTGCTCTACGACCACGGCGCCTACGCCGACGTGGCCTGCCTCCTCATCGAAAAGGGCATACGCTTCTTTGGCTGGCCCTACAACATCCCCAACATCAAGGGAGTGGCCATGGTCACTGCCTCAAACCATGCCTTTACCACCGCCTTCCGGGCGTTCGGCGCCATGCAGGCCTACGTGGCCCATGAGCAGATCATCGACGAGCTGGCCGAGAAGACGGGGATCGACCCCTTCGACTTCCGGTACAAGAACATCCTGAGGAAGGGGGACCTGGGCCTGACCAGCAACGTTCTGTCGGTCTACCCCATGGAGAAGCTGATGGACATGGCGCGGCCCAGGTACCAGGAAGCGGTCAAGAGGGCCAAGAAGGAGTCTACCCCCGAGAAGAAGCGGGGAGTGGGCATCAGCTGCGGCGGCTACAGTGTGGGCCGGGGCATGGGCGACCAGTCGGAAGCGGACGTGGAGCTCAATCCGGACGGCAGCGTGACCAACTTCAACGGCTGGGAAGACCAGGGCCAGGGCGGAGACGTGGGGGCGTTCGTGGAGACGCATGAGGCGCTGCGGCCCCTAGGGCTCAGGCCGGACCAGATCCACGTGGTCATGGGCGACACCAAGATATGCCCGAACACGGGGGCATCGGCCGGGAGCAGCAATCACTACATGCACGGGAAGGCGGTGATCGATGCCGCCAACAAGCTGATGAATGCCATGCGCAAGCCGGACGGGACCTTCCGCACCTATGACGAGATGAAGAAGGAAGGGATCCCGACCAAGTACCGGGGAGTGCACCCCACCCTGGGCACCACTCAGGACATAACCCCAACAACGGCCATGGATCCCCCAACCCCGAGTACAACTATGCGGTGTTCCTGTCTGAGGTGGAAGTCGATGTCAAGACCGGCAAGACCAAGGTGCTCAAGATGAGCGGGTGGTTTGACGTCGGCGTTATCGGCAACAAGCTGGCCGTTGAAGGCCAGGCCTACGGCGGCATGGCCCAGGCCATCGGCATGGCGCTCACCGAGGACTTCGAGGACCCGGCCAAGGACATCAACCTGATCAAGCTCGGTCTCCCCTTCATTGAGGACATCCCTGATGACCTGGAGATCAACTTCCTGGAGACGCCCCGGCCCACGGGCCCGTTCGGTGCCTCCGGCTGTGCGGAGTGCTTCATCACCGGATACCCCTCCGTCCTCAATGCCATCCACAATGCCGTCGGAGTCAGGATCCACGAGGCCCCGGCCAGGCCGGCGAAGGTGCTCAAGGGCATGAAGGACCTGGAGGCCGGCAAGGTCAGCAAGCCCAAGAAGTACTGGCTGGGCATGGAGTTCAAGGACCGGATGCAGTACATCAAGGACCGCCCGATGAAGGGCACCGGGTTCGACATCAGTGCCGAAGGAGGCATCAGGAAAGACGAGTAGGTGCGCTTGCGGCCCAGGTGCCGGGCCGACGCTGATAGCGTGAGCATCGACAATCCGGACTGCAAGCTTGCTTGCAGTCCGGTTGTCTATACTGTGCCCAGGGGGTATAACAGCAACGGGGACCCTCGTATGGAAATCGACGAAATAGCCCGAATCAAGGACAAATGCATCCAGGAAGAACCTCCCTACTGCGCGGCAGCCTGCCCGGTCCATGTCGACGTCCGTTTGCTGATGCGGAGTATCCGGCAGGCTGACTTCGACAAGGCCTACGCGACCTATGCCCGGAAGGTGCTGTTTCCCGGCATCATCTCCCGGGTCTGCGACGAGCCGTGCCGGAGAAGCTGCATCCGGAACAAGCTCGACGACCCGCTGTCAATAAGGCTGCTGGAGAGGGCGGCCGTTGACTACGCGGAGTCGAAGGACGCGGGGGCATATGCGGCGCCAGGGAAGAACCGCAGGGTGGTAGTTGCCGGCGGCGGCCTGGCCGGGATGTGCTGCGCCCTGGACCTGGCGCGCAAGGGGTACACGGTGGCCCTGTATGAGAAAGCCGCCCGGCTGGGGGGAAAGCTCCGGGAGATCGATTCGTCCGTCCTGCCTCGGGAGGTGCTGGAGGAGGAGGTCCGCCGGCTGGAGGACGAAGACGTGGAGATCAACCTCGACTCCGAGGTCTCCAGCCTGGACGACCTGGAGTATGATGCCTGCTTCGTGGCCGCGGGGGGCGAAGGCGGTGGAATACCGGGAGTGCTGCCCGGGGACGAATCCGGCCCCGAGTACCCGATCACGTTTGAGAGCAGCCGGAAAGGGGTTTTCGTGGTCCCCTCCGGGAGCGGCCATAAGTATTCGCCTATCGTGGCCGTGCTGCAGGGGATGCAGGCTTCGAGGTCCATCGAACGCTATCTCAAGAAGACATCCCTGTTCTTCGGCCGGGAGAACGAGCTCTCTACGGATACCTGCCTGTACACCAGTATCTCCGGCCAGGACCGGAAGCCGGCCATCGTCCCGGCCGGTCTGCCGTCGGGGTATACCAGGGAGGAAGCGCCGCAGGAGGCTGCCAGGTGCCTGCTCTGTGAGTGCCTGGAATGCGACCGCCACTGCCTCTACCTGGAAGCCTACGGCGGCTATCCCAGGACCTACATCGCCGACCTGGCGGCGTTCTACGCCACCCCGATGGTGGCCTACGGATCGGGAGGCGGGAGGTTCGCCCACGGCAAGACGCACCTGCTCAATGCCTGCAGCCTGTGTGGCCTGTGCCAGGAGGTCTGCCCCACGGACGTGAACATGGGTCTGGCCAACAGCGAAATCAAGAAGCTGATCTGGTCCGCCGGCAGGATGCCGGCCGCCTTCCACGACTTCTGGCTGCGGGACATGGAGGCCGCGGGCGGCGACGACTTCTTTCTCGTCCGGAGCCAGCCGGGCATGGCCGCGAGCCGGTACCTCTTTTTCCCCGGCTGCCAGCTGGGCGCCTCCGATCCGGGATACGTGATGAACACCTATCGCTACCTCACCGGGAGGGTCCAGGGTGGCGTGGGGCTGTACCTGGGGTGCTGCGGCGCCCCGGCCGACTGGTCCGGACGAACGGACATCCTGGAGAGAAGCATCCGCACCATCCGGGAGACCTGGGAGCACGCGGGCAGCCCCGAGATGATCCTGGCGTGTCCCACCTGCCACAAGATGTTCGCCAGCCACCTGGGCGACGTGCCGGTCAAGTCCCTGTGGGACATCTTCATGGAGCAGGGCCTTCCCGATGGCCACGTGCGGGGGGACGGGGCGCCGGTGGCCCTGTATGATCCCTGTTCCAGCCGATACCTGCCAGGCGTGCAGAAGAGCGTCAGGGAGCTGCTGGCCGGCATGGGGTATGCCGTGGAAGAGCTCAGGATGAACAGACGGTACGCGCAGTGCTGCAGCTACGGCGGGCTGATCTCAACAGTGAACCCGAAGCTGGCGAAGGAGATAAGGGACCAGCGCACCGGCGCCAGCGCCAGGGACTACGTGACCTACTGTCCGAACTGCCGGGACGACTTCGCCGGGAACGGGAAGACCTCCTGGCACCTCCTGGACCTCCTCTTTGGAGGCGGGAGCGTTGGCGGGGCCCTCAGGGCGCCGCCCACCCGGTCCCGCAGGCTGGAGAACAGAAGAGAAGTCAAGGCCAGAATGATGGAGACATACTGGGGCGAGAAGATGGAACGTCCGAAACGGGAGCTTGAGACGGTGAAGCTGGTACTGGTCGGTGATGTGGAGAAGGAGATGGATGACCGGTACATCCTCCTGGACGAGGTCAGACAGGTGATACTCCATGCCGAAGAGCACCACTCTGGATTTGTGGACCAGGAGAGCGGTCACCACCTGGCCTCTCTCAAGATCGGTCTGGTGACCTACTGGGTGGAATACGAGCCGTGCGGTGACGGGCACAAGCTGCACCGGGCCTACTGCCACAGAATACGGATCGTGGAAGAAGGTGAGAGCCATGGGGCCTAGCGGCGGCCGAAAGATCGTCTGCGCCAGGTGCCGGCTCCCTCTGGCCGCGGTGAGAACGAAGCTCACCTACCAGGGGGTCAACTTCGAGGCTGAGCTCCCGACGTGCCCGGAATGCGGACAGGTGTTCGTTCCCGAGGAGCTGGCCCTGGGCAAGATGCACGAGCTGGAGGTCACCCTGGAGGACAAGTAGACCGGGGCGAGACAGCGTAGAAGATGGAACAGCGGTCCAGTAGAATCGCAGCAGTCGTCCCGGCCGCAGGCTACTCGTCCAGGGCGGGTCTGTTCAAGCCACTTCTGCCGGCGGGACCCTTGCTGGTCGTGGAGAGGTCGGTGGACGCCTTGCAGCAGGCCGGCGTAAAGGACGTGCATGTCGTTGTTGGCCACAAGGCCGACCTGCTGGTCCCTGTCCTCGCCCGGCTGGGCGTCAAGAGCGTCATTAATGCCGGCTTTGACCGGGGCATGTACAGCTCCATCCAGGCGGGAGTCAGGTCCCTGGCGGACGAGGTGGAGGCCTTCTTTCTGCTGCCCGCGGACTGCGCCTTCGTATCGCCGGAAACCATCCGCGCGCTGCTGGGGGCCTATGAGGCAGGCGGGGGCGGCCCGTTAGAGGTCGTCTATCCCGTCTATCGCGGAGAAAGGGGGCACCCGCCGCTGATCTCCACCAGGCTGCGGGACCGCATCCTGGCGGCCGATCCCGAAGGCGGCCTGAAGGGGCTGCTGGAGAGGGAGGCCCGCGGCAGTGCCCAGATTGACGTTGACGATGGCGGCGTCCTGATCGACCTGGACTTGGAGGAGGACTACCAGAGGGCCATCCGGGGGATGTTGCCGCCCTACCCTGCCCGCGGCGAATGCCTGAGGGTACTGCAGGAACACCATGTGGCCGGACCCGTCGTGGAGCATAGCCGGGCGGTGGCTGATGTGTCGTGCCGGATCGGCGAGTGCCTGAACAGCCGGGGGTACCGGATCCACCTGGGGGCCGTGATGGCGGCGTCCCTGCTGCATGACGTCGCCAAGGGGGAGAGGGACCACGGGCGAAAGGGCAGCGGGCTGGTGGCCCGCCTGGGATACCCCGAGGTGGCGGAGATCATCGCCTCCCACATGGCGCTTCGCCCCGGGCAGCAGGACCAGATCAGCGAGGCCACGATTGTCTACCTGGCGGACAAGCTGGTGTCGGGTTCCCGTGTGGTCAGCCTCGACGAGAAGCTGCGGGACCGGTTGGGCCAGCTGGGCGATGAGGCGGCGCGGGAAGGGGCGAGGGCCCGGATGGGGCAGGCGATGGCGCTGCAGAACAAGATCGAAGGCATCCTGGGTTCGAAGCTGGGGGACGTGCTCGGTGACTAGGATGGAGAGGACCATCTTCCTGGTGAGGCACGCGGAGGCCGCCGGGGCCGATGGGCAGAAGCGCTACGTGGGGCAGATGGACCCTGACCTGAGCCCTCTGGGTGTCAGGCAGGCGGAGGAGCTGGGCGCGGCCTTCCGGCATCGCCCTGTGCGGGCGGTCTTCAGCAGCGATCTGCGGAGGGCGATGCGCACCGCGCTCCCGATCGCCGGGAGCCATGGCTGCCGGCCGGAGCCGGTCCGGGATCTCAGGGAGATCGGCCTGGGGGAGTGGGAGGGCCGGACCTTCGATGAGGTCCGGGCGCAGTACCCGGAGGAGTTCGAGCGGAGGGGGCAGGACCTGGCCGGCTACCGGCCCCCGGGCGGCGAGAGCTTCGCCGACTTGCAGCAGAGGGCGCTGCGTGCCTTCACTGATATTGCGGAGAAGACCGGGGGCGATCTGGTGATCGTGGCCCATGCCGGCGTCAACCGGGTCATACTCTGTCACCTGATGCGGCGGCCGCTGCAGGAGCTGTTCTCCATCCCGCAGGATGCCGCCAGAGTCAGCATAGTCTGGGAAGACGGAGGCGGCTATCGGGTGCTCGCGGTGAACGCGGGTCCGGACAGCCTCATGTCTCCCGCGGACAGGGGCCTGCCGTGAGCATCGGACCCGCGACCAGCAAGAAGGACGCCGAGGTAGTGGTCGGCCGGACGCAGAGCGTCTGCCCGGTCTGCCTGAAGCGGGTGCCGGCCGAGCGGGTCATGGCCGGCGACTCTGTCTACCTGAGGAAGACCTGCCCGGAGCACGGGCGCTTCCAGACCATCATCTGGCGGGGCCCGCCCGACTACCTCTCCTGGAGCCTGCCGAAGAGGCCCGAGCCGCCGAAGGTCTGCCAGACTCAAACCAGAAAGGGATGCCCGTTTGACTGCGGCCTGTGCCCGGGTCACCAGCAGCAGATCTGCTGCGCCCTGATCGAGGTGACCCGGCGCTGCAACCTGCGGTGCCCGGTCTGCTTCGCCAGCGCCGGGGAGGAGGGCGTGGCCGGGGACCCGACCCTGGAGGAGCTCCTGGCACAGCTGCAGACCATCTGGAACACGACCGGCGGATGCAACATCCAGCTCTCCGGCGGCGAGCCAACCGTGCGGGACGACCTGCCGGACATCATACGGGAGGCACGGACGCTGGGGTACACCTTCTTTCAGCTGAACACCAACGGCATCCGGCTGGGCGAGGACCCGGGCTACGCACAGGCCCTGGCCCGGGCGGGCCTGTCCACGGTGTTCCTGCAGTTCGACGGTACCCGGGACGACATCTACCTTCGCCTGCGGGGGCGGGGCCTGTTCGAGGCCAAGCAGAGGGCCATCGAGAGCTGCGGCCGCCACCAGCTGGGGGTGGTGCTGGTGCCGACCCTGGTCCCGGGGGTCAATACCGACAACATCGGGGACATGGTCCGGTACGCTCTCAAGGGCCTGCCGGTGATCAGGGGGGTGCACTTCCAGCCGATGGGCTACTTCGGCCGATACCCGGCGGCCCCGCTGGATGAGGACCGGTTCACGCTGCCGGAGGTCCTCAGGGCCCTGGAGGAGCAGACGGACGGCCTGCTCCGGGTGCCCCATTTCGCCCCCTCCGACTGCGAGAGCCCGCTGTGTTCCTTCCATGGGGATTTCATCTACATGCCGGACGGCCGGCTGACGCCTTCCGGCAAGAAGCAGAATGCCTGCTGCTCCAGCCCGGAAGAGGGCCGGGCGGGGTCCGTGTCCCGGGCGCAGAACTTCGTGGCCAGGAGATGGCAGATGGAACGGCCCCGGGCCTGCTGCCCCCGGGAGGGGAGGTCCGAGGAGCAGGACAGCTGGGACGCCGTCCTGGACAGGGTGCGGAACAACCGGCTGAGCATCACCTGCATGGTCTACCAGGATGCCGGGAACCTGGACCTGGAGCGCCTGAAGTACTGCTGCGTTCCGGTCATCGACGGCGGCCGGGCGGTGCCCTTCTGCGCGTACAACCTGACCAGCCGGGACGGAGACTCCCTGTACCGGGGCCGGGCGGCGGCCCCCCGGGCGGGAGCTCCGGGAGCGCAAGGGAGAGGGATGAAGCTATGAAGATTGCGGTGGCGGCCAGAGGGAAGACCCTGGAGGACCTGGTGCCGGGCGCCTTTGAGGAAAGCCCGTACCTGTTGATCGTGGAGACGGATGATGGGAGCTACGAGGCCTTCCAGAACCCGGAGAAGGGGGAAGGCGCCGGCCTGGGCATGACCCGGGAGATAATAGGGCGCGATTGCGAGGCGGTGATCTGCGGCAGCATTGAGAAGCCGGCCTACCAGGAGCTGATGATCGCCCAGGTGACCCGCTACCTGGCCGCCGGCTGCAGCGCCGCGGAGGCGCTGCGCCTCATGGAGGCCAACAGGCTGGATTTCATCCGGGTGCCGAAGGGGGAGGTATGGGACCCCGACTCGCATGATCATGACCCCTCCCGGTGCGGAGACCATGACGATTAGCGCCGGGCCGGGCTTGCTTCGGAGACTCTCATGGTGAAGACACCGCTGGACGACTGGATCGCCGGAAAGATCGGCGTGCCGCCCGGCGCATTGAGCCGGGAAGCCATCGGCGGCTACCAGTTGTCCCGGCTGCGGGAGACGGTGGCGCTGGCAAAGGAGAGAAGCGCCTTCTACCGCTCCCGGCTGGCGGGGGTCGATCCCGCCGGGATCGTCAGCTGTGACCGGTTCTCCCGGCTGCCGTTCACTCTTCCGGAAGACATCGCGGCTGATCCTTACGGGCTGGTCTGCACTTCGCAGGGGGAGATCGAACGCATCGTCACCCTGCAGTCATCGGGCACCACCGGCCAGCCGAAGCGGGTATTCTTCACCCGGGAAGACCAGGAGCTGACGGTGGACTTCTTCGACTATGGCATGCGGAACCTGGTCGGGCCTGGAGACCGGGTCCAGATCCTGCTGCCGTGGGAGCTGCCGGGAAGCGTGGGAGACCTGCTGAGGATGGCGCTCCACAGGATGGGGGCGCACCCCATCCCCCACGGCCCGGTGCAGGATGCGGCCGGGGCGATCAGGGTGGCCGCAGAGCAGAGGGCCAATGCCGTGGTCGGGATTCCGACGCATGTCCTGGGCCTGTCCCGCCATCCGGCCGGGCGCGCTCTGGCGGGCGGGATCAAGAGCGTCCTGCTGACCACGGACCACGTGCCGGCCTCCATCTGCCGCGCCATCGAGGGCGCCTGGGGGTGCCGGGTGTTCAACCACTACGGCATGACGGAGATGGGCCTGGGCGGGGGGGTGCAGTGCGAAGCGCTGGCGGGCTATCACCTGAGAGAGGCGGACCTCTACTTCGAGATCGTCGATCCGGAGGGCGGCCAGCCTCTCCCCGAGGGCGAGATGGGAGAGGTGGTGTTCACCACTCTCACCCGGAAGGGCATGCCGCTCGTCCGCTACCGCACGGGGGACCTCAGCCGCTTCGTTCCCGGGGCCTGTCCCTGCGGTTCCGTCCTGCGCCAGATGGAGGTCATCAGGGGCCGCATATCGGGAAGGCAGCGGCTGGCCGGGGAGCCCCTTTCCATGGCCGAGTTGGACGAGGTGGTCTTCCAGGTGGAAGGGGTACTGGACTACCGGTGCGATCTCCTGCATGCTGAAGGACAGGAGGCCCTGGCCGTCGATGTGGTCGGCGCGGCAGGGGATTCTGACGGACGGGAGGCGATGCGCCGGGAGGTGGAGAGGGCCCTCCACTCAGTGCCCGCCGTGGCCCGAGGCCTGGCTGGCGGCCGGGCCAGGGTGGTGGTGAAGGCGATAGATGCCTGCCTCCCGGTTTCGCGAGGCACCATGAAGAGGACGATTGCCGACCGCCGGTCGGCGGCACCGGCGCGATGAAGCGATGACGGAATACCCCATCAAGCTGTACGAGAACGAGGAGTTCCAGCGCTGCGCCGGCCATGCCCTGCGTCCGGGCGGTCTGGACCTGACCAGGAAGGCCCTGGACATCTCGGGGCTGGCCGCCGGGAGCCGCGTCCTGGACATCGGCTGCGGCTGCGGCAAGACCGTGGAGTACCTGGGGAGGGTCCCCGGCATGCTGGCACTGGGCATCGACATCTCGCCCGAGATGCCGGCCCTGGCCAGGAGACTCAACGGGGCGCAGCAGATCGTGGTGGGGGACGCCGGCCGGCTCCCGTACGCGGACCGCTCCATGGACGGGATACTCTGTGAATGCGTCTATAACCTCCTGGAGGACAGGTCCCGGGCCCTGGCCGAGATGGACCGGGTGCTGAGGCCGGGCGGGAGGCTGATGGTCAGCGACCTGTACTTGAGGGAGAAGAGGGGGGAGTTCCCCGGCCTGCCCCTGGCCACCTGCATCAACGGGATCGCGGCCCGGGAGACCGTGGCGGGCGAGATCGGAGCGGCCGGGTGGGAGATGGTGGCGTGGCAGGATGAGACCCCTGTCTACAAGCAGTTCGTGGCCGGGCTTATCATGACCTATGGTTCGATGGCCGCATTCTGGGAATCCCTGGTGGGCTCGTGCCAGAAGGCCTGTGCCATGCAGGACAGCCTCAAGAACGTGAGGATCGGCTACTACCTTTCTGTCTGGGGGAAGCGTCCCGGGCGGCCGGGCGCCGCAAATGGAGAGGATCGCCGGTGAAAGGGGTTTGAATATGGGTCGAAAGGCGCCTGAACCCAGAAGCAGCTTTGCCGCGCTCTTTGACCAGCGAGTGAAGGAGGTCCTGGGTTCGGAGGAGGAAAGGGCGAGGGTGGGCGATCTGGCCTACGAGTACTACAAGAAGAGCTTTGGCTGCTCCCAGTCCATGTTCCAGGCCTTCCAGGACGTGCTGGAGATCAGGGACGACTTCCTGTTCAAGGCCATGGGGGGGCTCCAGGGCGGCGGAGGCTGCGGCCTGACCTGCGGCGCCCTGACCATGGGGTTCGTGCTCATCAATGCCAGGGTGGGACGGTCCGCCATCGATCAGGGCCTGGAGGCCATCCTGCCGGCCTTTGGGCCCTGCCACCAGCTGGCCCTGTGGTTCAAGCCCATGTTCAAGAGCACCGTCTGCTCCGAGATCAGCGGGGTGAACTGGTTCGACCTGAACGAGGTGGCCAACCACTACTTCGGCCCCAGGGGACCGGAGACCATAGAGAAGTGCGCCGTGCTGACGGGGACCACGGCGGCCAAGGTGGCCGAGATCCTGAGCCAGCTCCAAGGGGGAACGCTATGAAGAAGCTGTGTGAGTCCGTGGTCCGGCTGCTGCAGCAGAGCGAAAGCTTCGCGGTGGCCACCATCCTCGACAAATCGGGTTCCGCGCCGCGCGGCGAGGGCGCCAAGATGGTGGTCCGGGCCGACGGCTCGATCATCGGCACCATCGGAGGCGGGCGTCTTGAAGCCAGCGCCATCGATCTCGCCAGGGAGACCATAGCGGCACGGAGGCCGGTCATCCAGTCGTTCGATCTGAGCGGCCGGGACGCAGCGGCCTCGGACATGGTCTGCGGTGGATCGGGCGAGATCCTGGTGGACTACATCGATGCCCGTGACGGCCACAGCCTGAGTATCTACACGGAGGCTGCCGACATCCTGGCCCGCGGGGATAAGGGCTGGCTGATCACCATACTGGGCAGGACGGGCGAGGGAGGAGGCGTCAGCCGGCAGCAGTGCCTGGTGAAGCCGGACGGGACCCTGATCGGCCGCGTAGCCATCGATCCCTCCCTCCTGGAAAAGCTGATCGCCGGTCCGGCCAGGATCACCATCCACTCGGAGGTCTTCGATGACTGCCGCTTCCTGGTGGAGCCGCTCCGTGACGGAGGCACGGTCTACATCTTCGGGGCGGGGCACGTGTCCCAGAAGATAGCTCCCCTGGCGGAGAGCGTTGGCTTCAGGGCCGTCGTCCTGGATGACCGGGGGGAATATGCCAACCGCGAGAGGTTTCCGGCGCCGGTGGAGACCAGGGTGATCGACTCGTTCGAAAAGCTGCCCCCGCTCGACATCGACGAGGACAGCTACCTGGTGATCGTTACCAGGGGGCATCTCCACGACCGGCACGTGCTGGAGCAGGTGCTGAGGAGCCGGGCGGCATATGTCGGCATGATCGGCAGCCGCCGCAAGCGGGAGCTGATCTACCGGGAGATGGTCAGCCGCGGCTACGAAAGACCGGAGCTGGACCGCGTTCATGCCCCCATCGGCCTGGACATCGGGGCGGAAACCCCCGAGGAGCTGGCCGTCAGCATCGTTGGGGAGCTGGTGAAGGCCCGGTCGGAGAAGGGCGGACCCAGGAAGAAGAGCGGGGGAAGCGGGTCCGCGCCCTGCTGCCGGACGCCGGCCGAGCAGTCCGGCGCCGCCTAGTCCGTGGCGATCATGACGCTGGAGGCCTTGATCACGGCGTAGACCTCCATGCCCTCTTTGAGCTTCAGCGTCTCGGCGGAAGCCTTGGTGATGATGGAGACCAACTCCATCTTGCCCGGTAGCTCCACCACTATCTCGGCGTTGACCACGCCCGGCTTGACTGACTTGACCTTGCCCTTCAGGACGTTGCGCGCACTGAGCTTCATGGCATACCTCCCATGTCATCGGAGAATAGGTCTCTACCTACCATGATAGCACGGTGCGAAAGGCCCTCCCTGCCGCCGCGCTAACCCACCCGCTCGACCTTCAGCAGGTTGGTGGTGCCGGGAATGGCGATGGGGAGGCCGGCGGTCACCACCACCAGGTCGCCGTGGCGGGCGATGCCCGTCTCCTTGCACAGGCGGACAGCCTCGGCAAAGAGGTCCTGGACGGTGCCCGGTTCCGCCACCTCGAAGGGATAGACGCCCCATGAGAGGAGCAGGCGTTGCCTCTGCCCCGGGCTGGGGGTGGCGGCCAGGATGGGGATGCCCGGCCGGTACCGGGCCACGCGCCGGGCGGTGCTCCCCGACATGGTGAAGGCTACGATGGCGGCGGCCCCCAGGCGGCGGGCGGTGTGGCAGGCAGCGTAGCTGATGGCATCGTCGGTCACCGGCTCCAGATCGGCGCCCTTATCCGCCACGATCTTGTCATGGGCCAGCGAGGCCTCCGTCTCCAGGGCCACCCGGGTCATCACCCGGACGGCCTCCAGCGGGTAGCGGCCCACGGCCGTCTCACCGGACAGCATGATGGCATCGGTGCCGTCGAATATGGAGTTGGCGATGTCGGTTACCTCGGCCCGGGTGGGCAGCGGCGAGTCGATCATGGACTCCAGCATCTGGGTGGCGGTGATCACCGGCTTGCCGGCGCGGTTGCACCTGCGGATCATCTCCTTCTGCACCAGAGGGACCTTCTCCAGGGGTATCTCCACCCCCAGGTCGCCTCGCGCCACCATCAGGCCGTCGGCTGCGGCGATGATGCGGTCGATGTCCTGCCAGGCCTCCCATTTCTCTATCTTGGCGATAATGGGGATGTCCGCCCCCCGGTCCTGCAGGAAAGACCTGGCCGCCAGGATATCGCTGGCCGCCCTCACGAAGGACAGGGCGACGAAATCCACCCCGTGCTCGATGCCGAACAGCAGGTCGTCCCGGTCGGTGTCCATGGGGGAAGGGACGCGGAGGTTCACCCCGGGGGCATTGATGCCCTTCTCCGGCTGCAGGCTGCCGCCCACGACCACGCGGCAGGTCACGTCTGAGCCCGACCTCCTGGTGACCTCCAGCTTGATGGCCCCGTCGTTCACGAAGATGACGTCTCCCGGGTTGACGCTGTTCGGCAGGCCGGGCAGGCTGACGCTCACCGCGTGTTCATCCCCTTCAACGTTGCGGGTGGTGAGGACGAAAGAGGCTCCCTCCTTCAAGGTGACCTCCCGCGACTTGAGCCGTCCGGTGCGCACCTTGGGACCGGGGAGGTCCTGGATGATGGCTACCGGGATGTTGAGCGCGGACGAGACCTCCCGTATGGTGCGGATGCGGTCTGCCTGTTCCTGGTGGGTGCCGTGAGAGAAGTTGAGGCGCGCCAGGTTCATGCCGCTCCGGATCAGCTCCTCGATGGTCGGCGCGGACTCGGTGGCTGGCCCGATAGTGCAGATGATCTTGGTCCTGCGGTTGGTGTCTATCATTTGGCCATCATTATACAGCCAAAACGGGAGCCGGCCAGACCCCGCAGGGAGAATACACGGCATTGCCTGGAGGCAGAGGGCCGTTCGAGCAACGCAGACCAGGCCCTAACGGAACTGGAGCAGACTGGCTGGTGCAGGAGAATCTCGCTGGTGTGAAACTGCGGGCGGTCAGAACCCGAGTTTCGCGGGGAGCCAGCTACAAACCTGCCAAGCGAGCAGAGGAGGGTCAACTGGCTCGGTCCCAACCAGCCTGCCCATTGATCATGGTCCGGGACCCGGACTAACCCTTTTTAGACTCTACGCCGCGACGTGTCCCCCGGTATGTGACCCAGGTCACTTTCTGCGGTCCGGCCGGGACCGGGGCCGGTCCATGTGGCCGTAAAAGCACACCGGCACGGGGAGTCCCCGTGCCGGTGCGGAAGCCTTCCTGTGCCCGCCCGCTGCTAGAGCGCCATCTCCTTCAGGTCGGGGCTGATGATCAGCTTGGGCTCGGTGACCGACTGGACGTCCTCCGCGGTCAGACCGGGCGCTACTTCCTTGAGCAGCAGGCCCTTCTCGGTGACCTCCATGACCGCCAGGTCGGTGACAATCATCTTCACCACGTTCACCGCGGTGACCGGGTAGGTGCACTTCTTGACGATCTTGAAGTCGCCCTTGGTGGTGACGTGCTCCATGGCAGCGATCACCTTCTTGGCCCCGACGGCCAGGTCCATGGAGCCGCCGATGTTGCCGACATGCTCCGGGAAGCCGCGTTCGGGGTTGTTCCACCCGGCCAGGTCGCCCTTCTCGGACACCTGGAGCGCTCCCAGAACGGCCACATCCATCTTGCCCCCGCGGATCATGGCGAAGGACTCGCAGTCCGAGAAGTAGCAGCAGCCCGGCATCTCGGTCACGGGCTGGCAGCTGGCGTTGATGCAGTCCTGGTCGATCTCGTCCTCGGTGGCCAGGGGCCCGGTGTTGAGCATGCCGATCTCGGCCTGCAGTATGATGTCTCTGCCCTCAATCCAGTTGGACACCAGCGTGGGGATGCCGATGCCAAGGTTGACATAAGCCCCGTCGGGCAGCTCGTTGGCGATCCGGAGTGCAATAAGCTCCCGGGCCACACCCTGGAATCTCTTGTTGGTTTTCGCTACCACTTATAGACCTCCAATTCCTTACACTCAGGCGCCTAGTCGATGCCCGGCTTGTAGCTTCGCCGTCCAACCGATACCACTCTCTGGACGTAGACACCGGGCATGTGAACCTTGTCGGGGTCCAGCTCCCCCGGCTCCACCACCTTCTCCACCTGGGCTATGGTGATGGTGGCCGCCTTGCCCATCTCGGGGTTGTAGTTCTGGGCCGTCTTGCGGAACGTGAGGTTGCCCAGGCGGTCGCCCCTCCAGGCGTGCACGAAAGCGAAGTCCGGCCGGAGGGCCACCTCCAGCAGGTACTGGCGGCCGTTGAACTCCCGCTTCTCCTTGCCCCGTTCCACCACCGTGCCCACGCCCGTGGGGGTGTAGAAACCGGCTATGCCGGCGCCCGCCGCCCTCATCTTCTCGATGAAGGTGCCCATGGGGTAGACCTCGCCCTCAATCTGGCCGGCGCGGACCGCCTTCTCGAAGGGCGAGTTGGCGCCCCTGGAGGCCGACCGGTAGAAGGGGTAGTTGCAGATGGCCTTCTTGACCTGGCCCTGCTCCACCAGCCGGGTCATGTCCTCGTTGCCCGGACCCATCTGCTGGCAGATGATGGTCAGGTTCTTGGCTCCCTGCCGGGCCAGTGCCTGGATCAGCTCGGCCGGAGTTCCGGCAGTAAAAAAGCCTCCGATTGCGATGGAGGCCCCGTCCGGTATGTCCTTGACGGCTTCGTCTACGCTGGCAAAGACTTTGTCCATTACGTCTCCCTACTCCGCCTTTCGTGTGTTCGTCTCAGTGAGGATGCCCCAGGCCGTCGGTGAGCTTGAATAAAGCGAGACCGGCCGGGATGACCCCCTGGCCAAAAAAAGCATAAGCCATGAGCGTTCCCTGTGTCAATTTTGGCCGCCGGGCGAATCCCCTGAAACCAGGAAGGCCGGGTCTGGCCCGGCCTTCCTGCGCTGCACCCCTGATTACGGGTTACTGCACTTTGACTTCGATCTTCCTGGGCTTGGCTTCCTCGGCCTTGGGCAGCCTGATCTCCAGAACACCCTTGTCCAGGGTGGCCGAGATCCTGTCGGCTGCTACTCTGAAGGGGAGCTCCATCAGGCGGGAGTGCTTCCCGAAACGCCGCTCTCTGACGTACCAGGTCTTCCCGTCCTCGTTCTTCTCCTCCTTCTTTTCGGCCTCGATCCTCAAGGTCCCGTTCTCCAGGCTGATGTGGAGATCGTCCTTCCCCACCCCGGGCAGCTCGGCCCTGATCACCAGCTCATCTTCGGCCTCATGGACGTCCAGGTCCGTGCCCAGACCGTCCCCGACCATGGCCGGCTTCCAGGGAGCCCACATGTTCCCGAAGACCCTGTCGAACTCCTCCAGGATCGGATCTACTCTCACTATGGCCGTCATCCCTGAGCCTCCTTTCTTGTGTTTTTCTCGTTCGTCAAGGCAGATTCTAGGGTCCATTCAGGGTGGCCGTAAGCGACTTTTGTCACCGGTGGCGGCGGGCAGAGGCCCCGTCCCCGGATAAACAAAGCGGGCGGAGGTGAGCTCACCTCCGCCCGCGGCCGCACCATCGGGCCACGCGTGGCCAGCGCGGCTACTTGTCGTGGTAGACGGGCCGCCTCTTCTCGAAGAAGGCGGCTCTGGTGGCCTCCTGGGCGTCCTCCGTGAAGCCGCAGAGGACGTTGCCCCTGCCCTCCAGCTGGGCCGCGGCGTCCAGGTTCGGGGCATCGATATTGGCGTTGAGCAGCTCCTTGGTGAGCCTCAAGGCGAACGGCGTGGCGTTCAGCATGTCCAGGGCCATCTCTCCGGCCGCCTTCTCCAGCTGATCGTCCGGGACCACCCGGGAGACGTACCCGATGCGGTCCGCGGTGGCCGCGTCGAGGACCTTCCCGGTGTAGATGTACTCGGCGGCCCGGGACAGGCCGATGAGCCGGGGGAGGAGGTAGCTGGAGCCCATGTCCCCTCCCGAGTAGCCGATGCGGATGTTATTGGCATTGAAGCGGGCGGACGCCCCGGCGATGCGGATGTCGCAGGCCATGGTCAGGCTGAAGCCGCCCCCGGCCGCGGGGCCGCGGACGGCGGCGATGAGGGGCTGGGGGGCCCGGCGCATGTGGACGACGACGTCGGAGACGTTCCTCTGCAGCATGTGCCCGTTGGTGGCCAGCCCGGACGGGCCCTTGACCTCGTCCGAGCCCTTGCCCACCAGTCCGGTCAGGTCCTTGACATCGAAACCGGCGCAGAAGGCCCGGCCGGCTCCGATGACAACGACCACGCGGGCCTCCGGGCGCTCGTCGAGGGTGCTGAAGAAGTGGCGCAGCTCCCGGACCATCTCGATGGACATGGCGTTCAGACGGTCCGGGCGGTTGAGCGTGAGCCAGCCGACGTTGTCTTGACAGGTGAAGTACAATGTTCTATAGTCCATTGAACGAGAGGCCCTCCTTTGTTCGGGATGGCTCATGGTATCATCCATGTTCGAGGGAGGTCAATTTCGTTAGCCCGGGTCCTGCGCGGGGGGAAACGCGCGGCCCCCGGGGACGCGATTCACCGAGACGGCGGTCACTTGTTAGCTGGTGATTGCCCTCCCGCCAGGCGGCGGGAACAGGACTACTAGATACTGGTCTGAAGACGCCGGCCAATACCCGGAGCATGATGCCTTCTGTGCGGGGGGAACGGGCAGAGGGCCACAGGCATCCAGGGTAGCCCGTCCAGCCAAGGAAGGGAAACGATGCAGACGTATTCATGTCAGCACTGCGGGCTCAATTCCAGTACCACCTTCGACTTGTTTCTCCACATCTTCACCCAGCACATGCACAAGGACCTGGGGCTGACCAGGAAAGAGGTGCGCCGGCTGCTCCGGGAGGCCCAGCCTCTGGACATGTCCCGCTGGGTTGTCCCCAAGAACTAGCTGCCCGTTCGGGCAGCGTCGCGGCGGCCCGCGCTTCCGCCTCCCTTACCCGGGGTCCGCCGGCCGCGCCGGCCCCCGCCGCTTCAACTCCTGGCCTGCGCGGCCTGACCCGCCCCGGGGCTACGCCCCTCCCGGCAGTGGACCGATCCGTGCCCGGCTTGCCTTATGCCGCCGGCGGTGTCAGACTGGGAGCGCCGGAAGCGCGTTGAACCGGTAGACAGAGAGGTGTCATCAGCCATGCCGAGTCACAGTCAACAGGACGACCTGGCGGAGTTCAGGGAGAAGGTGGAGAAGCAGCCCGTGGGGGCCTTCCTGGGGATGAAGCTCCTGGAACTGTCCCCGGGGAAGGCCCGCGTCAGCATGAAGCTGCGGCCGGAGCACCTCAACTTCAACAACTTCATCTTCGGCGGCATTATCGTCTCCATAGCCGATCAGGCCTTCGCCTGCGCTACGAACTCCCTGGGCCGGCCCTGCGTCGCTACCCAGTTCAACATGCATTTCGTGGCGGCGGCCGCGCCGGGGGATGAGCTGATCGCCGAGGGCCGGGTCCTCCGCAAGGGCCGTCGTGTCGATATCTGCGAGATGGCGGTCACCAACCAGGACGGCAAGCTGATTGCCCGGGCCACCGGCACTGCCATACCGATGACGTGAGTCCCGCCGGGGTATGAGATCGGAGACGGGCCTGCCGGCTGGCAGGCCCGTCCTTCATGGTCTGGCAGGGCCTATGATCAGGCCTTGTTCTTGATCAGCACGACCTCGGCGATCTTGGTCGCCGTGGCGTCATCCATCCCGATGGTGCGCTGCAGCTCCTCGAGGAATTTCTTCTCGTTCTCTTCCACCACGCCGTCCGCCAGGACCAGATCCACGGCCACGAAAAAGGCGGCCGCCAGCTCATCCGGCCCCAGGGCGACCTTGGCCGCCTGCAGCAGCGGTCCGATGCCGCGCTTCTTGGCCAGTCCGGCCACCTTGTCCAGGGTGTTGGCCAGGTCACGCAGGTCGGCCTTGCGGAAGGCCTTCAGGGTCATCAGGTCAATGGCGATGCGCTGCACCTCCTCCGGGCTGACATCGCCGTCCGAGGCCACAGCAGCGACGGCCACCGCTCCAAAGGCCTCCTTCTTGTCCAGCTTGATCTCACCGTCCTTGCCCAGTACCTTGTCGAACAAACCCATGCCTAGAGTCCCTCCTCCTTATATACGGACCACTCCGTTTTGTGCCTTCCGGCTGTACGCTACCCTTCTGGCAGGTCAGTATTATACCTCGGGGCCGCCATCCTGGAAGGAGGCGGTCCCTCTTGGAGACGGGACTGGTTGCCGATTGTGAGGATTATGTGATCCAGGTCATACCGGTTTGCGGCGGACCCAGCTACCGTGTGAGAGTGGCACGCGAGCGCCTGCCGTTGGCACTTCCCGGCAGCCGGGGACAAGGCCCGCTGCCTGAGGGCAGCCGGTAGCGGCGACCGAGACACAGGGTGCTTGACAGAGTGCCGGGCGGCCGGTAGAATTGGGTAGTGATAAATAGTAGTAGCTGCTATTATCAGCTATCGGAATTACCCAGATGAGAAGGTCCAGGCAGCGGGAGGCGATCATGCGGGTGCTGATGGGCACCACGTCTCATCCCACGGCCGAGTGGGTCTACGAGGAAGTTAAGAAGGAGATCCCCAACGTGAGCCTGGGGACGGTCTATCGGAACCTGAAGCTGTTGAAGGAGCGGGGCGAGATACTGGAGCTGGAGCAGACGGGAAAGTTCCGGAGGTTCGACGGAAACGCGGCCAACCACTACCGCTTCCGCTGCAGGGGTTGCGGCCGGGTGTTCGACGTAAACGAGCCTCTGGTTCGAGGGATCGATGAGAGGGTGGAGAGGGATACCGGCTTCCAGGTCTGGCACCACCGGCTGGAGTTCCGCGGGCTTTGCCGTGATTGCCAGGAGAACAAAGAAGGAGATTAGCTGAGGAGGGCAAGAGTATGGACGCTGCGATCAAAGAGCTCAAGAAGAACGTGGTCATCAAGGCGGTCAAGG
>CALMBS010000099.1 GCA_937860285.1 uncultured Chloroflexota bacterium | reverse complement strand
AGAGACTCGCGTTCTTGATGACGTCACGGAGGCCTTCGGGTCCCGGACCTTTGCCGGCCCCGGCGCCGGCCGGGCAGTCACCCTCACCTGTTGACGCCGCTCTGCCTTCAAGGGCGGAGCCGGCGGAGGAAGAGCGGGATGGGCAATGGCGCAAGGTCATAGTCCACCCCTCTGTGGTCCTGATACTGGGCAAGCGCGGAAGCGGCAAGTCCGTCCTGGGCTACCGTCTCCTGGAGCTCTTCCGCTACGGGCTCGTGCCGTATGTTCTGGGGCTGCCAAGGCAGGCCCATCGTCTGCTTCCGGAGTGGATCGGCCACGTCACCAGCCTGGAGGACGTGCCGGCGAAATCCATCGTTCTCATCGACGAGGCCTACCTGCGGTTTCACTCGCGGGAGAGCCTGGCTGCCGCCAGCCGGCTCATGTCCCGCATCCTGAACCTGTCCCGGCAGAAACAGCAGACCCTTGTCTTCGTCAGCCAGGAAGCCCGCCAGGTGGACCGCAACATCGCCAGCTCCGCGAGCGTTGTTGTGTTCAAGGACCTGTCGATGCTGCAGCCTCAGTTCGACCGAACGGAACTCAACAAGCTGGCAGTCCGGGCGGAACAGGCCTTCCAGGTGGTGAAAGGTGACAGAAAGGCCTGGAGCTACGTCTACTCTCCTGATGCCGACTTTCAGGGGCTTATGGAGAACTGCCTGCCTTCGTTCTGGAGCGGCAGGCTGAGCAGTGCCTTTGCCGCCGGCGGCGAGATCCCTGGAACAAGGCCGCCCAGGAAGGCGACGCTCCAGGAGCGTATCCAGAAGGCCAAGTCACTGCACCAGGGCGGCATGTCATACAAGGAGATTGCAGTGGTAATGGGAGTCACCAAGGGCAGCGCCTACAACTACGTGAACGGCTATCCGTACATCGAGGGTAGGGACAATAGCTAGGGTGGCGATCTATCTCAGGGTGTCGACGAAACAGCAGTCGACGGACAACCAGCTGCCCCAGCTTGAGAAATGGATAGCTGACAGGGGGCACAAGCTGGTTGCTGTCTATTCGGAGAACGAGTCGGCCTGGGTTGCTGGCCACCAGCGGGAACTGGCTCACCTCGTTCAGCACGCCAGGAGCGGCCGGTTCGACGTTGTCCTCACCTGGAGCCTGGACAGACTGAGCCGCCTGGGCAGCCTGGCAATTCTCAGCCTTGTTCACAAGCTCTCCAGGTGCGGGGTGAAAGTGATCAGCCTTCAAGAGAGCTGGACGGAGGCCCCGGGGGATCTGGCTGAGATCCTCTACGCCATTGCCGGCTGGGTGGCTCGGATGGAAAGCCAGAGGCGGTCGGAGCGCACCAAGGCCGGCCTGGCGCGGGCCCGGGGTGCCGGTGTTCGCCTGGGAAGGCCACCGGGGGCGAAGGACAAGAGGCGGCGCAAGAGGCGATCATCGAGGCTGGCATCTCGATTGGATGCGGGACTTGCCTAACAAGAGTCCCCGATCGGCCTGGGCCGGGGTTGTGGTGGAGACGGGGGACAGGCGAAGTCCATCGTACCGAAGGGTTCTAGAGCTCTTGGGGGAGAGGGGAGCGCTTGCCGTGGGTGTCAAGTGGGTTTGTTCTTGAACTACTGGTCCATGACTTCTCTGAATAGTCTTCTAAACGCGGCCATCCACGCGGAAGGGATGTCCTTGTCGGTCTTCCACGCAGCGGTCTTAACATACGCTTGATATGGCTTGTCGCTGGCAGGTGGAGAATAGGC
>CALMBS010000098.1 GCA_937860285.1 uncultured Chloroflexota bacterium | reverse complement strand
CGCGCCTAGAATTAGGTCGAACCTCCCACACTCGGCATCTCGGAGACAAGCACATGGTTGAAATGAGCGTTGACAGCATCCGGGTGAGCGTCATGAACTCACAGAGGGTGGTCATTCTGAAGGAGACCCACTCTGACCGCTACCTGCCCATCTGGATCGGTCCGGCAGAGGCGGATGCCATAGCCGTGAAGCTCCAGGGGATCTCGGTTCCCCGGCCGCTGACCCATGACCTGCTCTTCTCCATCCTCAACGCGCTGGGAGTCAAGATCAAGTCCATTCTGGTCAACGATCTGCAGAACGATACCTTCTTCGCCCGCATCTTCGTCACCTCCAACGGCAAGGAGATAGAGATCGACTCGCGCCCCAGCGACGCTATCGCCATAGCCGTGCGGGCCAAGGTGCCCATCTTCGCCTCGGAAGAGGTCCTGGACAAGGCCGGTATCGTGTTCGACCAGACCGGCAAGCCCATGCACAGCCATGGAGAGGACGAGAAGCACCCCATAAGCGACGAGGAGCTGCGCAAGCTCTCGGCGTTCACGGATTTCATAAACACGCTGGACATGAAGGACCTGGGCAATGCCGGAGACAGCAGCCAGGACCAGAAGGACCAGAAGGACCAGAAGGACCAGCAGGACTAGGATCCGGGTGCGAAATGGACGAGAAGTTCCTGAAGAAGCTGCTGGCCACCATGAAGTGCGGCATGTGCGGCCATCAGTACCAGTCGGGCAACGTCAATATACTGGGCCACAAGGACGATCTGTGGTTCCTCTCGGTGTTCTGCACCGCCTGCAAGAGCCAGGGGCTGGTGGCGGCCGTCGTCAAAGAGGGCCAGGTCACCGAGGTGCTCACCGACCTGACACCCGAAGAGCAGAAGAAGCTGGCCACAGCCACGCCGCTCTCCTCCGATGACCTCATGGACATGCACGCCTTCCTGACGGACTTCGACGGCGATTTCCTGTCGCTCTTCGGCGCCTAGCGCTCCACCCGCCGCAGCCGCACCACCGGATCGCTTCCAGCGCGACTCCCGGTCATCGCCATGAGGCGGACCCGGTTCAGTTCGCCCTGAGCTTCCGCAGCTCGTGAATGAGGGGCGGGAGCACCTCGCGGAGATCACCCACAATGCCCACATCGGCCGCCTGGAATATGGGGGCCTGCGGATTCTGGTCCACGGCCAGGACGAACTTGGCCCTTTCGAAACCCGTCGAGAAATGCATGGCCCCGGAAGCGCCCAGACTGATGAAGAGGTTGGGGCCGATGACCTTCCCGCTCTGCCCGATCATGCAGTCCGAGGTAATCCATCCCTTATCCAGCAGGGGACGGGTGCCGGCCACGGCGCCCTCCAGCACTGCGGCCAGCTCGTGCACCAGGTCCATGCCGCCCAGCGAGTTCACCCCCCAGCCTGCCGCTACCACGACCTCCGCTTCCTCGATAGGCATCTCACCTTCCGCCTCATCGCTGATCTCCACCGTCCTGGCCCTGAATAGCCGCTCCGAGAGCCGCGGGGTAACCTTCACCACCCGGCCCGCCGTGCCCTTCTTGGCCTGAGGGACTACGAAGACCCCCGGCTTGACCGTGGCCATCTGCGGCCTCTGCTCCGGGCAGACGATGTCCACCCTCTTGCCCCCACCCCAGCCCGGCACCGTCTGGTGCAGCATGGCCACGCCATCACGCTCCTCCACCCTGAGGTCAATGCAGTGCGCCGTCAGCCCCGTGCCCACCTTGGCGGCGATGCAGGGCGCCAGGTCTTCCCCGATGGCGGTGGCCCCCAGCAGGAAGACCTCCGGCCGGTGTTCCGCCACCAGGTCGGCAATGGCCGCGGCATACGCCTGGTTGTGGTAGTGCCGCAGCCTGGGATCATCTATGACATAGACCGTGTCCGCACCGTGCGAAATGAGCTCGGAGGCCAGCGGCTCCACGCCGCTGCCCACTAGGACGGCGGCCAGCCTTCCTCCGATCTCTCCGGAGATCTCCGACCCCTTGCTGAGCAGCTCCAGGCCGACCCGGGCCAGCCGGCCTCCCCTTTGCTCCGCGTAGACCCACGTATCTCTGCCCATCACCACGGTCACACCTCCTTACTTA
>CALMBS010000097.1 GCA_937860285.1 uncultured Chloroflexota bacterium | reverse complement strand
ACGGCCACGCCGCGCTCGGCGTCGGCCATGAGGTCTCCCATCTCGCCCTCGCCGACCCGCCAGCCGTACTTCCACAGCTCCAGCTGCTCGTAGCCGGGCGCCGAGGCGCCGTAGATCATGATGGCGTGGGGGTTGATCTTGACGCCGGCTATGGGCTCGGTGTTCTCGCAGGCGCCGCCGGCCTCTGGCCGCTCTTCCAGGACGCAGACGCTCTGCCCGCTCTTGGCCAGGTAGGCGGCCAGGGTCACACCGTTGGGCCCGCCGCCGACAATAACAAAGTCGTATCTCTCGTCTCTCGGCATGCTAGTCTCCTCTCCTCGTAATCAGGCGCCCGCCTGTCTGTTGTCCGCCGGGAAGACCGCTGTTGATGAAGATCATCGGTAACTCGTTCGACGCTCCCCCTTTCCTGGCATCGCTGCTCTTCACTGGCAACCCCGCCTTCCGGGACCGGGCCGAAAACGGCCGGCCGTGCTGCGCCCCACACCAAAGCCACGCTGACGCCCCTCACCGGTGGCGCCCGGTTTCTTTCGTTCCCCCCTGAAGACCAATCACCGCCCGGACCGGGCGGTGATCAAGTCATTTGCAGACCGGCTGCCGGATGGCCCCGGCGCACTCGGTGCTGGCAGTGATGCCGCTCCAAATGAGTGCCGAAGCCAGCTCAGACCTGCAGCCTTTGGGTCGCCACCCTACTTTGGTAGTAGCAAACTATTTGAGACCTATCGAGTATTGCCAACCTACCAAGTGTTGTCAATATAACAAGCAACGGAGCTCTTGTCAAGTCCGTTTTGGGACGGCCGTTTTGGGACGGCTTTCTTTCCCGATGCTGTCGCCGGCGCCCGGGCGCCGGCGTCGTGCCTGGCTGCCCTACGGCGTGATCAGGCCCTTGATGGAGCTCCCGGGGTCGAGCTGCGACTCGAAGCCGTCCCTGATGCGGTCCAGCGGGAACACCTGCGTCACCAGGCCGCCGGTCTTCACCCGGCCGCTGCCCGCCAGCTCCAGGGCCATCTCCCATCTCTGGCCGCCCGAGCCGCGCAGGGTGAGGTTCTTGAAGGCGAAGATCATGCTGGCCAGGTCGGCTGGTATCTCCAGGCCCTTCTCGAAGAGGCCTACCTGGACCATGGTGCCGAAGGGGCGCACCATGTCGACGGCCTGGCGAAAGCCGGCAGGGGAGCCCGAGCATTCGAAGACGGCGTCGGCCATGTCTCCGGAGGTGGCGGCGGTGACGGCGGAGACGGGGTCCGTCCCACCGGGGTTGATGGTGATCTCGGCCCCCAGCCGCCCGGCCACGGCCAGGCGCAGCGGCGACGGCTCGCTGACTATGGTCCTGGCCCCCATGCTCCGGGCCACCTGGGCGATGCACTGCCCGATCATGCCGGCGCCGATCACGGCCACCGTCTGGCCCTCCTGGATCCGCCCGCGGGCGGCCGCGTGGCAGGCCACGGCCAGCGGCTCCATGGTGGCGGCCTCCTCCCATCCCATGCCGTCGGGAATGCGGAAAAAAGTCCGGCCCACCATGGGCCGGGGCACCACGACGTACTCGGCGAAGGCCCCGTCCAGGCCTTCTCCCGGCACCAGAGGCCGGGGACACCGCGCGGCGTCGCCCTGGCGGCAGCGGTAGCAGGCGCCGCAGCCGCGATAGCCCGTTCCGACCACCCGGTCGCCCTCTTTCACGCCCTCGATCGCCGCGCCGATCCTGGCCGCCTCTCCGCTGAACTCGTGACCCAGTATGAGCCGCCCTGCTCCGCCCGCGCCGCCGCCCTTCTTGTAGGCATGGAGATCGGTGCCGCATATGCCGCAGGCCATGACCTTCACCAGGACCTCATCTTCCCGGATAGGCGGCGTGTCCACCATCTCCACCCGGATATCCCGGGGTCCCCGCAGTACCGCCGCCCTCATCGTGGCGCCCCCTTTCCGCATACCGGGCAGTCCGGGTCCGGCCTGACCCTCATCTCGCTCCACTTCATGGCCAGGCCGTCATACAGGAGCATCCTGCCTGCCAGCAGGTCCCCCATGCCCAGGAGGTACTTGATGACCTCACTGGCCTGCACGCAGCCGATGGCCCCCGGCGTGACGCCGGCCACCGGCGGCTGGCCCGGGAGCACTCCCTGGTAGAGGCACTGCAGGCAGGGGGTCTTCCCCGGCAGGACCGTGGTGGCCCTGCCCTCCCAGGCGTAGATGGCCCCGTGAAAGAGGGGCAGCTGCCTGGCCACCGCCAGCCGGTTCAGGGCCAGCCTGCCGTGCAGGTTGTCCATGGCGTCCACCATGGGGCACTCTCCCACCAGGTCGGAGACGTTGTCGTCATCGATGCGGGCCACGAAGCCTTCCACGCGGATATCGGGATTGAGGGCGGCCAGCCTGTCCCTGGCCGCCAGGGCCTTCTCCCGCCCGATATCAGAGCCGGCGTAAAGCACCTGGCGGTTCAGATTGCTGGTGTCCACCCGGTCGCTGTCGATGATCCGGATGCGGCCCACCCCCGCTGCTGCCAGGTAGAGCAGGATGACGGAACCCAGCCCCCCGGCACCTGCTACCACCACCCTGGCGCTCTTGAGCTTCTCCTGGCCGGCGTTGCCCCATCCGTCCAGCATCATCTGCCGGCTGTACCTGGCTGATTCACGGTCACTGAGCATATCGTGCCTCCCGGGCGCCTAGGTCCTCTCCGGCTCCGGCGGCTGCCGCGCCGGCCTCACCAGCCTCAGCCACAGGGCCCAGACGCAGAGGACGAAGGCCATGTTCAGGAGGTAGAAGTAGTTGTGAACGCCCCGGCCGGCGGACCACTCGACGTATACGCTGACGCTGATGCGAAAGAGGTTGAAGGCCAGCAGCGCCGCGCACCCGGCAGCCAGCCCCGCCAGGCGCTGCCTCCAGGTGGCCGCGGGCTCTGCCAGCACCAGGGCGATGTAGGACCAGAAGAGGATGCCGCCGAGGCAGCCCACGTCGATCTCGAAGGCCGCAGCGCTATCGTGAAGGGTCAGGATCGATCCCGCGACGGAGTTGGCGGCCCCGGCCATCCCCACCAGCCAGCCGGCGGCCACCGCCGTGGCGTGCCGCAGAGCGGTGTGGACCGGCGGCGCCAGCCACAGGAAGGCGGCTTCCAGGAGAAGCAGGGACAGGAAGGCCACGGCGTAGCGCAGGATGAAGGCCACGAAGGGGCGCCTGGCCCGGCGGGTGGCGACGAAGTACCCGGCCGTGCCGAACCCGACCGTCAGGGCCGCTATGAGCAGCCCGATGACCGCCGTTACTGCCCAGTCTGACATAGGCCGGCTATCACCCTCCACGGACTCCCTGACTGGCGGCCCGGCGTCGCTCCGGGCGGGCCGGGAGCACCGGTCACAGAATAGGCAAAACCGCGGCACAAAGCAAGATGGGCCCGACGGCAGGATGGGCCCGACGGCAGGCTCCCGGGGGTTCGGGGCCTAAAGGAGGTAGCGGTCGCGCGCCCGGGGCCTTCTGCGGAAGTACAGCCCGGCGGCCAGGCCCACCAGCAGCCCGCCGAGGTGGGCCTCCCAGGAGATGCCATAGCTGCCGGACAGCAGGGTGAGGACCACGAAGCCGCCGATGACGGCTACCCAGAGCGGCATGGGGATGACGAAGAACATGAGCACCCTTACGTTCGGCTGGAGGATGGCCAGGGCCCCGCCCACAGCGTAGACGGCCCCGGAGGCGCCCAGCAGTCGAACACCGGGATCGCCCCACGGCAGCACCAGGGCCCAGATGAGGTAGAAGGCGCTGCCCGCCAGTCCCCCCAGGAAGTAGGTGAGGAGGAACTTCTTCTCCCCCACCAGCATGGTGAGGTAGGTGCCGAAGAAGTAGAGGGTCACCATGTTGCCCAGGATGTGGAAGAAGTCGTGGTGCACGAAGCAGTTGGTGAGCAGGGTCCAGGGCTGGCTGGTGAAGGTGTCCGGGTGGAGGGCCAGGTGGAAGGCGGCGGGGTCGAAGTAGTTGAAATCGTACTCGGGCTTGAGCTCCGTCAGGATGAAGACCAGGACGTTGACCAGGATGATAACCAGGACCCCGGTCGGATTCGGGCGGCGGTAGTCTCTCATCTAGTCTCGCGGTCCGGATTCTGTGCCCGGCCGGAAAGTCGCTCGACCGCGCCGGCCCGGCGGCACGGATGCCAGTATATCAGCCAGGGCAAGCCATGGGAAGCGGCATGCGGCCGGCCGCGGCCGGCCGCCCGGTCCGGCGGGATGTGTGCCAGGGGCCGGCGGGGTCAGGCCTGGGGCTTGTCCGCCGCCGGGGCGGCAGCCTTCTTCTTCTCCTCGCCGCGGTAGCTGAAGTAGAAGAAGGGGAAGAAGAGGATGAAGGTCAGCAGGCCCAGGCTCACCATCCCCAGCGCCTTTATGCTCTCCGGCGGTGTGATGATAACGTCCATGGGCGCCAGGCCCAGGGCCAGCTGTTTCAGCACCAGCTTGTTGCCCTGGCGCTCTATGCCCTGGAAGACAGAGGCCACCGTGCCATCGGGATTGTAGGCTGTCATGCCCATTGCGAGTACCCCCCTCTTTCTTGGAATGCCACCCGGGGTAGTAGTTTGACCGTTTGGAGGGACCCTTGTCAAACGCGCCGCCCCCGGCGTGCGGGCGCGGCCAGTACGGACCGGGAAGGACCGGCGGTCAGATCGCAGGATGGAGCCGGGCTGCTAGCAGCTGACCGGCACCCGGTTGCGGTCGGGATCGGAGAGCGCCTTCCGCTGCAGCCAGACCCCCCGCACCTCCTCGAACTGGGCGATGATGGCCACTATCTCCTCCTGGGAGAGCTCGGGGCGGGTGCGGTTGCACTTCTTGTCCCACCAGCGGCGGCACTGGGCGGCGACGGCGCATCCCTCATCGCCGCAGGCGTTCCTCAGACAGCACATGTCGAGGTGCTGTCCGACGCTCTTGAAGGTGGTCCCCAGCATGTACTCGTAGCGGTAGCTCTGTCGCAAATAAGGTCTTCTAGTCCCTGCCATCCTTATGCACCTGCCATGAATGCCCGGGGCGCCGCGTGTCCAGCCGGACCCGCGTCACCTGGGCGCCGACCCTCTGCGCCTTGTCACCCTATTAGTCGCCCGGGCGGTCCCTGTTCCCTTGTTCGGGGACGGGCCCCGGCCGCCGTTCTGGTTTCGTGCCGGCCCTTGACATACGATGATCCTATCGTTTAAGATAGGCGCAGCGACACCTGCCGCCGCATCCGCCGGCTCCTCGGGGGTGACTCTCGGTAGCTCGCCTGCCGCTTGCAGGTCAGGGAAAAGGGGGAACTCGTCTTCTACTCCGTGTTCCCCAGTGGGGTGATGCCCGTTCATTTCGAACGCTGCGCAGACGCAAGAGGCGTCAATTCGGGAGGTGGGATCAATGAAGGCGAAGGCAAGCGTCGGTCGGGAGAACGAACTCTGGACACTGCTCAACCAGGCCCAGCATGCGGCCATCAGGGCCTCTGAGACGGAGCTGAGGCAGCTCGGCGTGCCGCAGATGCATGCCGAGGTCCTGATGATCGTCAAGGCCGAGGACCGCCCGGTGACACCCGCCGAGATATCCCGGTCCCTGTTCAGGGAGCCGCATACTATCTCGGGCCTTCTCACTCGCATGGAGAAGCAGGGTCTGGTCAAGAGGGTGAGGGACTTGCAGCGGAGGAACATGGTGCGGATAGCCATCACGGACAAGGGGGAGAAGGCCTATCGGAAGCTGGCGGAGGTCAGCGCCATACACAGCATCATGTCCGGCCTCTCGTCCCGCGAGCAGGAAGGCCTCAAGGAGGCTCTGATGAAGCTGCGCCGCAAGGCGCTGGAGGAGCTCAGAATGAGGCAGCCTCTCCCGTATCCCTGACCCCCGGGCGGCTTCCCGCGTCACGCCTCTCTGATGAACCGGGCGATCTCCCCGGGGCCCGGCCTCTTCCCGTACATCAGGAGCGAGGCCCGGAATACCTTGGCGCCCGCCCACACGCTCCCGCCTATGGCCCCGGCCAGCAGGGCCAGGCTGAGGGCCAGCTGCCAGGCCGGGACCCCTTCCGCTGACAGCCTCATCACGGCCGTGATCGGGGCCGTGGGCGGAATGAAGGTCAAGGCGACGGCGATGGGGTGGCCCGGGTCCTCGATGATCAGGTTGAGGAAGAAGAGGGGCACCACCGCCGGCATCGAGACGATGCTGGACCAGCTCTGAGACTCCCGGGCCGTTGTCCCTATGGAGCCCACCACCGCCATCGCCACGGCGAACAGCAGGTACCCCGTGACGTAGTACAGGATGGCCAGGACGACGAGCCCGGCGGGCAGGGACGCATCGCTCAGGGAGGGGATGCCGGACAGGCCGACGTCGATGAGCACCCACAGGGAGACCAGCCAGAGGAGCATCTGGGCCAGGCCCGCGGCCCCCAGGCCGAAGACCTTGCCGGCCAGGAGCTGCCTGGCCGAGACCGAAGAGAGCAGCACCTCGATCAGCCGGCTCTCCTTCTCCTCGGAGATGCCCTGGAGCAGGTACCCGGAGGCGAAGAAGATGGAGAACATCAGCAGCAGGGCAAAGACGTACGGCAGGAAGAACGCCAGGAACGGGTCCTGCCCCCCGGCGGCCTCCCCCGTCTCATCGAGCCTGATGGAGCTGAGGGCGATGGGGGTCTTGGCCCGCTCCAGGACCGCGGCGCTGGTCTGGTCCCCGATCAGGTTGGTGATGAGGAACTCCCGGATGCTCTCCACGGTGTCGGGCGGCGTCTCCACTTCCCGCCTCATGGTGTACCTGACGATAAGGCCGGTCTGGAGGTAGTCCGGGGGGATGACGAAGTAGTCGCGGACCTCTCCGGCCAGAAGGGCCTGCGTGGCCTCCGGCACGCCGGGGTAGGGGGCAAACTCGGCCCCGAGGCCGGCGCCGTCGTCGAAACCTCCGGCCAGGTCCACGTAACCGATCTTCCTGGTTTCCGCTTCGCCGGGGTCGTGCCAGCTCTGCACTCCCTGGTAGATCAGGTATCCCGCCAGCATCAGCAGGGGCACAGCCAGGGTGACCAGGATGAACGACTTCCTCCGGAAGGTCACCAGCAGCTCGTGCCGGAACACGATCAGCGACTTACTCATCCGGCTGTCCCCTGGCCACCCGGATGAAGATCTCGGAGAGCGGAGGCAAGGCCACCTCGAAGCGGTTCACGGTGATGTGCCGGCCGATGAGGCCGGCCAGGACCGCCTGGGGACTGGTCCGGTCATCCAGCGCCAGCTCCAGGTAGGCCCCGTGGTCCTTCGTGCCGGTGACCCCCTCGATGCGCCCCGGGTCGCCGTCGACGGAAATGAACACCGAGTTGGTGCGGTAACGGTCCTTGATCTCGGCCAGATTGCCGTACAGCACCGGGCGCCCCCTGTTGACCATCAGTATCCGGTCGCAGAGCTCCTCCACCTCGTTCATCATGTGGGTGCTCAGGATGACGGCTTTGCCCGCCCGGCGCAGCTCCCCCACCATGTCTTTGATCAGGCGAGTGTTCACCGGGTCGAGCCCGTAGAACGGCTCATCGAGCATGACCACGTCCGGGTCGTGCAGTATGGTGGCGATGAACTGTATCAGCTGGGCCATGCCCTTGGAGAGCTCCTCGACCTTCTTCTGCCGGTGGGGGTGCATCCCGGTGCGCTCCAGGAGCGCGGCGGCCCGCTGCTGAACGGCCGGCCCGGAGCAGCCTTTGAGCGACGCCAGATACGAGAGAGCATCGCCTACCGTCATCTTCTTGTAGAGCCCGCGCTCCTCGGGGAGATAGCCTGTATGGTTCTTGGTGGTCTCCCGAAGGGACTGCCCCAGAATGCGGATCTGCCCCGAGTCCGGCTTGATGATCTCCATGAGCATGCGGATGACAGTGGTCTTGCCGGCGCCGTTGGGGCCGATCAGGCCGAAGACCTCGCCGCGGGCCACCTCAAAGGAGATGCCGGTGGCCGCCGCCACGTCGCCGTAGCGCTTGGTGACGTTCGAGACCTCGACCGCGGTGGAGACTGCGTTCATTCCCATTCCAGCCCGGTGCCGGCCCTATTGTACCACCTCTCCCGCGGCCGGCGGGCGGCCGGCCCCGGGGAGGGGCCGGGATGTGGGCACGCCGGCCGGGCTCCCGCCGGCCGGCGGTGATGAGAGCAGAGAAGCGATCACGCTGTCCTCCGGGTTGATGTGCCGGGGCTTGAGGTGCCCCAGGTCGGCCCCATCCGCCTGCTGCCGGGCGGTGTACTCGGCGAAGGCCCCGGCGGGCAGCAGGGTGACCTCCACCAGGCCCGGGCCGGCCCCGTTGCCCCCACCGTAGATCTGGTAGGGATTGTGATGATAGCGGCCGTCCAGCCTGTCCAGCTCGCGGCCGATGGCCTCTGCCAGGCCGCTCTCCCTGAGGGCGGCCTCCCCGGGCTCCACGTACAGGTGCAGCAGCGCCCGGCCGTCCGCCACCTCCTTGCGCGCTGTCCAGTCCGTGTAGGGCACGCCCGTGTTCTCCAGGGCTTCCCAGATGATCCTCTCCGTCAGGCGGCCCAGGCCGGCGATATCTATGAGGTAGTCGGCACGGCCATGGAAGACCATCTGCGGCAGGCCTATGCGAGAGGCCCTGTTGTGCAGGGAGATGATCCGGACCATGTCCCCCACCCTGAACCTGGTCAGCGCCCCTCCGTGGAAGTTGGTGATGACGATCTCGTAGTTGCGGTTCGGCTCCACCTCATCCAGGAGGACGGTCTGCGGCCGGTACGAATGGTCCAGCCTCCAGCGGGAATGCTCCTCCTCGGGGATGAACTCCAGGAAGTTGAGGTTGGGGACGAAGGTCAGACCGCCGCCGTCCCAGGTCTGGACAGCGCAGACGCCGCCCTCGCTGCCGGCATAGAGCTCAAGGGGCCTCCGGCCCCACATCTCCTCGACCTTCCGGGCGAAGACGGCGGAGTCGGTCCCCCCTCCGATGATGGCCTTCACGTCCCACAGGTCCCTGGGGAGCAGGGGGCGATGGGCCAGCCTGCTCCTGACCAGCCCCCTGGCCAGGCGGAGCAGGGCGGCGGGGTGTTTCAGCAGGAACCCCGGGTCCATGGTCCGGCGCTGCTGCATCCGCTCCGCCACCATGACCAGGACGGAGGGCAGGCCGCCGAAGCCGTCCAGGCCCCGGTAGAGGGCCTCCGCCAGTCCCTCCTCGATCTTCTCGGTGAAGCTGAGCCCCTCCCGGTCGGCGGGCAGGAACTCGAAGCCGAGCGAGCGCCGCAGCAGCTCGCCCATGGCTCCCGTGCCGTATTCGGCCCCCCCCAGGGTGTAGAGCACCTTCATGTGCTCCCTGGCGTGGCGTATGTCCCCCCGGCAGCGTGAGCCGGAGAGAAAGACGCAGGCCAGCAGCACCTTCTCCATCTCGGCTTCGAACCTCCGGGACCAGGGCACCCACTTGATGTCGTACGTGCCGCTGTAGCCCGAGGTCCTGATCCAGCGGGCGGGCGGCGCGGGCAGGGCGTACTCCCGCCGCTCCTGCAGCTCGGGACAGTAGTCGGCGTAGCTGGTGAGGGGGACCAGCCTCCTGAACTCATCCACGCTCTGGGGCGCCGCGCCGTGCATGACCTTGCGGCCGATGTGGGAGGCCTTCAGGCGCTCGATCTGCTCCAGCAGGAGGCGCTTCTGGATGGTCATGAAGTGGTCGATGGAGAGATCGATGAATCCGCAGCACATGAGCCACAGTTCATCCATCCGGCCCTGGCGCAAGAGGTCGATGGGATTGGCTATGGTACCCCCCAAGATTGGCAAGGAAGTATATCAGGTGTGACGCACCCGGTCAATGATGGGGAGTGAAAAGAAGAGAGGAGCGGCATCGGCCGCTCCTCTTCCTTCAACTCGTGGTGCGGGGAGGCTACTTCTGCTCCGGCTGCGGTGCGGCTGCCTGCGGCTTGGGCGGCGCTGCGGCGGCCTTGCCCGGCTTGATGGCCAGGAACACGCCCACCAGGACCAGCAGGGCGCCGCTGCCGATGGACAGCCAGGGGACCAGCTTCTTGGCCAGGGTCACCTGGGTCTTGGCGGCGTTGGCATCGTCCACCAGGCCGGCCACGGTCTCATCGGTGAAGGTCAGGTCGTCCTCATAGAAGGTCACGGTCTGATAGGTGAAGGGAGCGGTGCTGGGGAAATCCGGGTCCGGCACCGGGATCTGGCCGGTCCTCTTGGTGCGGTCCGTGATCCGCACCGGCATGCCGGTGATGGGCTCGACCCAGATCCGGATGGTCTGTTCAATCGTCATGGCCGGCGTGTCGAAGCCGCCGGGGGCCGTCAGCCCGCCCTCCGGCGTGGTCATCTCGAAGACGTAGACGTGCAGGCCCTGGAAGTCCGTCTCCTCAACGAAGACGGCTTCTATGTTCTCCGGGTTGCCCTCGTTCCAGAACGGGTAGGCCTGGTCCTTCTTCACGTCGAAGGGAAAGTTGTAGTGTCCCCCGCCAATCCCGTCTCCCAGCCCCTCCACGTTCTGCCGGGTCACCCGGTCTATGCCCAGGTGGAACTGCTGCCGCATGATCTCCTGGTCGGTGCCGGCAATCTCGAACCAGATGTCCTCCTGCAGGTATATCACGTCGTCCGTGGCCGAGAGCGCGGTGTACTTGCGGTGGCCGGAGATATCGTGAGTCATCGAGCCGTGCTCTTCGCTGAACAGGCTCAGGGTGCCCTGCAGGTCCACCTGCTGCTCCAGGCCGGCCGGGATCTTGGCCAGGCCCGGCCAGATGACCGTCATCCACACCACCCCAAAGATCAGCGCCATGACTCCGAGGATGCCGAGCACTACTCCGATCTTCCTTCTCATCGCTTACCTTCCCTTCTCACCGCACCGGATGAGTAATCGAGGCTGCAACTGCAGCCCATCGGGCCCGTGCCGTGCAGCCCCGGCCAGGCTCGACAGGCATTATCACAGAACAATTACAGGAAAGCAATAGGTTACTCCAGATTAACCATTGCAGATGAGGGCCTGTGAGGGAAAGGTACAACCGGCCAGGTTTGCCGGGCCAAGTGGCTCGAGTTGCGCCATCCGGCCCGCCCTGGGGGCCGTACAATCCGAGGGCAGGGCGATTCAACTTGACAATGGTTAGTGTGGCACATATTATCTATGAAAGCTTAAGGCTTGGGGGGTACTCACGTTCAGAAAGGGGGAACAGGCATGTCGAATTCCTATGATGTCATTGTCGTCGGGGCTGGCTTTGGGGGAGCTTCCAGCGCGGCTCTGCTGGCCAAGAGGGGCCTGAAGGTGCTCCTCCTGGACAAGAACGCCAAGGCCGGCGGCAAGGCCATGGCCATCTCCAAGGGCGGCTGGACCTACACCGCATGGCTGGTGGTGTCCGCCCCGGTCCAGAACAATGTGCTGGAAGCGGTCCTCAAGGAAGTGGGGATGGAGGGCAAGGTGGAGTTCGTGACGCCCGGGGTGCAGGGACCGCGGTTCAAGCAGTCCTCCGGGAAATGGGTGATCGGTGCGGATGAGCCGACCCCGGACCCGGTCAAGATATTCAGCTGGCTCGAGGTGCCGGAGGCGGAGCAGGCGGACGCTCTGGGCCTGCTGGGCGAGATGACGCTGATGACTCCCAAGGACATCGCCGCCATGGACGACATCAGCTACGCGGAGTACCTGGGCCGGCACAAGGTCTCCCCCGGGCTCTGGAGCTTCCTCACCAGCCTGATCTCCGACGGCTGTTTCGTGCTGCCTGCGGATGCCGTGGCGGCCTCGGAGGCCATCACCGTGGTGCAGCAGGTCTTCCTGCGCGGCGGCGGCGTGTTTGCCAAGGGCGGCATCGGCCGGGTGGCCGAGGCCTATGCCGAGGCCGTGGGGAAGTTCGGGGGCCAGACCATCTTCCGGTCCCGGGTGGAGAAGATCAACGTCGAGAACGGCCGGGTCACCGGGGTATCGACGGACAAGGAGACCTATCGGGCGCCCATTGTGATCAGCAACGTGGGAATACAGCCCACGGTGCTGAAGCTGATAGGCGAGAAGCACTTCGACAAGATGTATGTCAACTACGTCAAGGACCTGGTGCCGTCGCTGTCCTTCATCGGCGCCCGCTACTTCCTCAGCAAGCCCATTATTCCCACGGTCCCCTACGGGGCGGTCATATCCAGAGAAACGTCCTGGAACATCGACAAGTGGATCAAGGCCAAGAACGGGCAGCTGCCGGAGGAGATGCCGGTCTGGTTCGAGGTCCCCTCCAACTACGACCCCGGCGCGGCGCCTCCGGGCAAGCAGATCGTGCTCACTGGGTTCCTCGGGCCCACGGACCCGAAGCTGACGGAGAAGGACCTGAAGCCGTGGTTCGAGAAGGGTGACAAGATGATGTTCGAGGTCTTCCCCGACCTGGAGGCAGCCATAGAGGCGCGGGAGTACTACACTCCTCACGACGTCAGCGTGCTGACGCGCGACTCGGTGCTGCCCGGGATCGGCGGCGAGTGCATCGGCCTGGCCCAGATGGTGGGGCAGGGCGGGGCCAAGAAGCCGTCGATCACGTCGCCTATCCAGGGGCTGTTCTACGTGGGGTGCGACGCCGGAGGCATCGGCGTCGGCATTCAGCAGGCCACGGACTCGGGGATGAAGGTGGCCGACCACGTGATGCGATACCACCGGTTGCGCCAGTCCATGATCTAGGCCCGGGCCACAGGCGGCGCCCGGCCGGCACGAGGGCAGAAACGGCGGGTCGATGGCCCCCACCGACCCGCCGTTTACATTATTGAATCGGTTTGACTCGTTGGATGGCAGTTCGTATAATCAGTCAGCCTTTCCGCGGAGCATTATGATATTAGAGCCGCGAGCGGGGTCGGTCACTTTGAGTTGTTTTGAGTATCAGTGCTCTACTCAACTATAATAGATGCCAGCGCGCTTCCTGCCCAAACGATTTCTCAAAATAGGAGGTGGAAATGGTAGGCATAACGTCCTACGGGGCCTACATCCCATGGCACAGAATGAAGCGTGAAGACTGCGTCAAGGCCTGGGGAGGCTTTGCCATGCCCGGAGAGCGGGCGGTAGCTTACTATGACGAGGACAGCGTCAGCATGGCGGTGGAAGCAGCCCTGGATTGCCTCACCGGCGTGGATGCCAAGAAGGTGGATGGCCTGTTCTTCGCCACGACCACTTCTCCGTACAAGGAGAAGCAGTGCTCGGCGTTCATGGCTGTCCCCCTGGACCTGCGCCAGGACATCCGGACGGCCGACATCGGCACCTCCCTCCGGGCAGGGACCACCGCGATGGCCCTGGCCTATGACACCGTCCGCGCCGGCTCCGCCGGCAGCGTGCTGGTGGCGGCGGCCGACATGCGTCTGGGCGCCCCGGCCGGGATGACTGAGCAGCAGGTCGGCGACGGCGCCGCGGCGCTGCTCATCGGCAAGGACAACGTTATCGCCGAGATCCTGGGCGTGTTCTCTGTGTCCGACGAGCTGGCCGGGACCTGGCGGTCGGACGACGACAAGTTCATACGGTCCGGCGAGGACCGCTTCGTCCTGGACGAGGGATATGCCAAGTACCTCCCGATGGCCATGGAAGGTGTGCTGAAGAAGTGCGGCCTGACGCCCAAGGACATCTCCAAGGTGGCCTTCGATGCCCCCGGTGACCCCCGGAGGCATGGGAAGGCCGGGCAGCAGGGCGGGTTCGATGCCGCACAGGTGCAGGACCCCTTCGCCCTGTTCCTGAATGTGGGCATAGCCGGCTGCGCCATGGCCCCCATGATGCTGATATGCGCTCTCGAGGAAGCCAAGCCGGGTGACCGGATCCTGGTGGCCGGCAGCGGCAATGGGGCGGACGCCATGGTGCTCCAGGTGACCGATGCCATCAAGAAGCTGGGACCGCGACGCGGGATCAAGAACAACATCGCCTCCAAGGTGGAGATGGGCAACTACAACGAGTACCTGAAGTGGCGCGAGATCGTTCCTCAGGAGGCCGCGCGGAGGCCGGACAAGCAGCATATCCGGATGTCGGCCAACTGGCGCGAGAGGAAGCAGCTGCTGGGCCTCTGGGGCATCAAGTGCCAGAAGTGCGGCACCGTGCAGTACGACAACGGCGCGGCCACCACCGGGCCCATCCGCGTTTGCGCTGAGTGCCAGGCCCAGGACGCGTTCGAGGACTACCCGTTCAAGGGGCGCAAAGCCAAGGTGTTCAGCTTCACGCAGGACAACCTGGCGGCCGTAATCGATCCTCCGGCTTCGGTGGTGCTCGTCGAGTTCGAGGGCGGCGGCAGGGCCTTCTTCGACCTCACCGACCGCGACCCGGCGAAGGTGGAGGTGGGCATGCCGGTGGAGATGACCTTCAGGAAGCTGCAGTACGACCGGGGTCTCACCAATTACTTCTGGAAGGCTCGGCCAGTAAGGTAGAGGAGGAGATAGATGCCAGGAAGCATTAAGGATAAAGTTGCTATCGTAGGCATGGGTTGTACCCAGTTCGGGGAGCTCTGGCACAAGGGTCCCACGGACCTGATCGTCGACGCGGTCAACGAGGCCCTGGCCGACGCCGGGCTGACCATGAAGGACATCCAGGCGGCCTGGGGCGGCACCCTCTTCAGCGGGACCGGGGGCCGGACCGTCAGTGAAGCCCTCCGCTCACAGTACATCCCCATCACCAGGGTGGAGAACGCCTGCGGCTCGGGCCACGAGGCTGTCAGGGGCGCCTCGTATGCCGTCGCCGCCGGCGTGTACGATATCTGCCTGGCCGTCGGCTACGAGAAGCTGAAGGACGAGGGCGTCGGCGGGCTGCCGGGTATGGAGAACCGCACCAACACCCACTACCAGTCCAGCATGCCTGGCGTTTTCGCCA
>CALMBS010000096.1 GCA_937860285.1 uncultured Chloroflexota bacterium | reverse complement strand
GGCCCTGCTGGTGACGCCGGTGTCGGTCAAGGACCTCTTCGCCGCCAAGGGCATCCACGGCGTGGCGCTGGCCTTCGGGCAGGCGGCGCTGTTCATGGCCGCGGTGGGCGGTCTCACCGACGGGCCCGCCACCATCATCCTGGCCCTGTTCCTGGCAGCGCTCCTGGTCACCGGCGTGGGGTTCCTGATCGCCTCGGTGGCCCGGGACATGATGTCGGTGCTGGCCTGGGGGGTCCTGGCGCTGGTGGTCCTGATCGTACCGGCCATGGGCGTGCTCTTCCCCGGGGTGATAACCGGGTGGGCCAGGGCCATCCCCTCCTACTACATCGTGAACACGGTCGACCGCGTGGCCAACTACGGCGCGGGCTGGGCTGACGTCTGGCCCAACCTGGTCATCCTGCTGGCCATCGACGCGGCCCTGCTGGCCGCCGGGATGGCGGCCCTGAGAAGGAGGTTCCAGTGAGCGCCAGGCGGGTAGCCATCCTGCTCCAGCGGGAGCTGCTGCAGGGCCCCAAGAGCTTCATCTTCCTGTGGGCCATAGCCCTCCCCGTCCTGATGTCCCTGGTGCTGACGCTGGTCTTCGGGACCCTTTTCAGCGACCGGCCCCGGGTGGGCATCGCCGACGAGGGCAGCTCCGGGCTGGTGGGCCTGGCCCGGGAGAGCCAGGCCATCGATCTCAGAGAGTACGGCTCCGCCGCCGACCTGGAGCATGCGGTGAGAATCGGCGCCGTGGACTACGGCATCGTCCTGACGGAGGGCTTCGACGCCCTGGTCACCACCGGGCAGCCGGTGGAGGTCACGGCCTACATCTGGGGAGAGAGCCTGGCCAAGCAGCGCGTCATCGCCCAGGCTACCATGATGGACCTGGTCCGGGAGCTCTCCGGCCGCGAGGCCCCGGTGGAGATCACCATCAATACTATCGGGGAGGAAACCAGCGTCCCCTGGAGCGACCGCCTGCTGCCCCTCATGGTGCTGATGGCCGTCTTCATTGGCGGCATGTTCCTGCCCGCGACGTCACTGGTGACCGAGAAGCAGCACCGCACCCTGGAGGCCCTGACCGTCACTCCCACGACCATGCCGGAGGTCTTCCTGGCCAAGGGCCTGGTGGGGTTCATCATCAGTCTGGCCATGGGCCTCATCATCCTGGCCATGAACCGGGCCTTCGGCTCTCAGCCGGGCCTTCTGGCCCTCATGCTGGCCCTGGGCGCCATCATGGCGGCGGGGCTGGGCCTGATACTGGGGTCTTTCGCCAGGGACATGTCGTCGATGTTCGCCGTCTTCAAGGTCGGCGGGATACTGCTCTTCGCCCCGGCCTTCCTCTACCTGTTCCCCGAGATCCCGCAGTGGATCGCGCAGGTGTTCCCCACGTACTACCTGGTAGAGCCGGTAGTCCGCATCAGCCAGGAGGGCGCCGGGTGGAGTGCGGTGGCCGTGCACGTGTTCGTGCTCATGGCCATCGACGTGCTGCTGGTGGCCCTCGTGGCCCTGGCCATGAAGAGGATGATGCGGCTCACTTCGTGAGCCGGCCCTCACCGCCGGAGCCGCGGCGGCGGTCCGCTATCGGGGACGGCGCGCCGTCACGCCGTTCACCACGTTCGCCGGCTCCTGCCCCCTCAGAGCCCTCACCACGTTGTCGATGGTGACCTCGACGATCTGCGCCTGGGCCTCGGCGGTGGCCCCGGCGATGTGCGGCGTCAGGATCACGTTCGGCGCACCGAGCAGCGGACTGGCGGCATCCAGGGGCTCCCGGGCGAATACGTCCAGGCCCGCGCCCCCCAGCCGCCCCTCGATGAGCGCCCGGGCCAGCGCGGCCTCGTCGACGATGGCCCCCCGGGAAACGTTGATGATGATGGCGTCCGGCTTCATCCCGGCGATCCGCTCGGCATTGATCAGGTTGGCGGTCTGCGGCGTCAGGGGGGTATGGACCGTGATCACGTCGGACCGGGCGATGAGGTCGTCCAGAGGGCGCCAGGCTACGTCCAGGGACCTCTCCAGTTCAGGGTCCAGCCGGTGGCGGCTGCAGTAGACCAGGCGCGCGCCGAAGGGGCGCGCTCTCCTGGCCACCTCCCGGCCGATGCGTCCCATCCCGATGATGCCGAGGGTCCGTCCCCAGAGATTGAACACGCCGTAGCCCGCTATCCCGTCCTGCAGCCACTCGCCGTGCCTGGTCTTCTCGTGGACCAGCGTCAGCTTCTTCAGGCAGGCCAGTATGAGCATGAGGGTGTGCTCGGCCACCGCGGAGGTGTTGGCCCCGCCGACGTTGGCCACGGGGATGCCCAACCCGGCCGCGGCGGCCGTGTCGATGCTGTCGAAGCCGGCCGACGGCTGCTGCACCAGAATGCAGCGCCGGGCGGCCCGCAGCGCCTCCTCATCCAGCACCACGCTGCCGGTGTAGTCGCCCACGATGACATCCGCATCGGCCACGGCGGCGATGAGCTCGCCTTTGCTGGTCCCCGTGTAACCTACTATCGACACGCCTTCAAGCTCGCCGGGGCCCACCCTCTGGCCCACGAGCAGTCTGATGGCCTCCTCGGGGATCGGTGAAAGGATGAGCAGTTTCCGGTCTGGCATGCGGGCCTCCTGAGGCTGTAATCGGTGTTCGGCGCGCGGCATCACGCCGGACCGCTGCAGTATACCACGGTGAGGGCGGACACGCGCTGGCTTGATGCGCCGCGGCCCTCCGGGTTACCAAGAACGCCAGAACTGAGGCGTTGCCTCAAATCCGTGTGCTACCGAAAGCCCGGGGACGGGCCGACAACCAGGGACGCGCGAGGTATGGGCCGCAGACCGAGGTCCGACCCGCCGAGCGAGGTCCGGGCCGCAGACCGAGGTCCTGCCCGCCGGCAAATGCCGCCTTCGACAAGGCGTTCCCAGTCCCTGTTGTGATCGCCCGGGTCATCTCGCCACTGATTTGGGTAACACCTTTCTTGAAGCAACGCCCTCCGTTGCCCCAAGAAGGGATACCGGTCCCCGGCACGCCGGCAAATGCGGCCTTTGGGTGCGCTCGCCCTCTTTGAACCAGGGTCACGAGTTTGTTATACTGGATAGTTGATGGCCAGACCACCCACCAGGCGCCCCAGGTAGCCAGCCCGGCCTTCTGACCAGGAGAGGCGGAGGAAGCCGCTCGGACCAGCCCACCCGGACCACCAGACCCCTGGACGACAAAGATGAGCAACCATGCAGTCATGAAAGCCAAGCGCAAGACCGCGAAGGCGGGTGCGCCCGAGACCGTTGAGCTGTTCCTGAACAGGGACCGCTGCAAGGGCTGCCGCTACTGCGTGGAGATCTGCGCCCGGAAGACGCTGGCCATCGGCGACGAGATGAACGCCAAGGGGCACCTCCTGCCGAAGGTGGTGGACGGCGGCGAGTGCGCCGCCTGCGGCCTGTGCTCCATGATCTGCCCGGACTTCGCCATCTGGCTGTCCTCGGAGGACGAGGAGGCCTAGAGCGATGGCACAGCCGGCAACCCTCGAGGGGCAGTTCTTCATCAACGGCGATGAGGCCTGCGCGGAAGGCGCCATCAGCGCCGGCTGCCGCTTCTTTGCCGGGTATCCCATCACCCCCGCCACCGAGATCGCCGAGCGCATGGCCCGCCGGCTCCCCAAGATCGGCGGCGTCTACGTCCAGATGGAGGACGAGATCGCGTCCATGAACGCCATTCTGGGGGCGGCCTGGGCCGGGGCCAAGTCCATGACGGCCACCTCCGGACCCGGGTTCAGCCTGATGATGGAGAACCTGGGCCTGGGCGTCATGCTGGAGACCCCCTGCGTGCTGGTGAACGTGCAGCGGGCCGGGCCCTCCACGGGCCTGCCGACGCTGGTGGGCCAGGGCGACGTGATGCAGGCCAAATGGGGGTCCCACGGGGTCTACGAGATCATCGCCCTCTCGCCCAGCTCTCCACAGGAGATGTTCGATCTGACCATAGCCGCCTTCAACCTCTCGGAGAAGTACCGGGTGCCCGTGCTCCTCATGGCCGACGAGACTGTGGGGCACATGAGCGAGAAGGTGGTCATCCGCCCGGTGAAGCCGGAGGAGCTGGTGGAGCGTCGCCGCCCCGCCGCCCCGCCCGGGAAGTATCTTCCCTACCAGCCGGACGCCGACCTGGTCCCGCCCATGGCCATTGCCGGCCAGGGCTACCGCTTCCATGTGACCGGGCTGACCCATGACGAGAGGGGCTATCCCATCATGACGGCCGAGGTGCACCAGAAGCTGGTGCGGCGGCTGGCGGACAAGATCCGGGTGAACCGGGGTGACATCATCCGCTGCGAGGAAATGGACCTGGAGGATGCCGATGTCGTGGTCTGCGCCTACGGCATTACGGCCAGGGTCGCGCGGCGCGCGGTGCAGGCCGCCCGGGCGGAGGGCATCCGCGCCGGCATGCTGCGGCTGATCACCCTCTGGCCCTTCGCCGAAGAGCGCGTCCGGGCGCTGGCGCGGCAGGCCAGGGCCTTCGTGGTGCCCGAGATCAACTACGGGCAGATGGTGCTGGAGGTCGAGCGCTGCGCGGCCGGCAAGAAGACCATCCTCGTGCCGCACATGGGCGGCGGCATGCATCTTCCCCAGGACATCCTGGCGGCCATCAGGGAGGCGGCGAAGTGACGGAAGCGGTGCGCGAGCAGCCCAACCCCATCGATGCCTTCCTCCGGGTAGACCGCCTGCCCAGCATCTGGTGCGCCGGGTGCGGCATAGGCAGCTCGGTGGGCTGCTTCATCCGGGCCATCGAGCGGTCGAAGCTGGACGCCGACAAGATCGCGCTGGTCTCCGGCATAGGCTGCTCGGGCCGGGTCGCGGGCTACGTGCGGCTGGACTCCTTCCACACCACCCACGGCCGGGCCATACCCTTCGCCACCGGGATGGCGCTGGCCAATCCGGAGCTCAAGGTGGTGGTCTTCTCCGGCGACGGCGACCTGGCCGCCATTGGCGGCAACCATCTCATTCACGCCGCCCGCCGCAATATCGACATGACGGTCATCTGCGTGAACA
>CALMBS010000095.1 GCA_937860285.1 uncultured Chloroflexota bacterium | reverse complement strand
AGTTGACGGCACAGGGCCTGGGCGGCCTGCTCATGGAGATGCACAACGGCCTGGGCGGCCGTGCCGGCGGGCGGTCCACCTAGCCCGGCGGTGGGGGCGCTTTCTCAACCTGGACGAGCACGTCGTACAGCGCGGCGTTGGGGCCCACCAGGAAGCGCTGGACCGGGTTCACCGATTCGTGGGTCAGCTCATTGTGATGGCCCGAGCGGTATTCTTCGGGCCACCAGCCGTGTGCTATGCCGACCACACCGGGCTTGATGCGGTGGCTCAACCGGGCCTTCAGCACGGCCTGGCCCCGGGCATTGAACACCCGGATGCTATCGCCGTCCGTGATGTCCCGCGGCCTGGCATCTGCGGGGCTGATCTCCAGCACGGGCTCCGGCTCCGCGCCGGGCAGGCCGTCTATCCTGCCGAGGCTGGAGTGCATCCGGTTGGCGGAGCGGCTGGTGAGCAGGGTCAGCGGGTACGCCTTGGCCTTCTCGCTGCGGGCGCTCTCAAACGGCTCGAGGTAGATGGGGAGCTCCTGGCCGAACATCTTGAGGCGCTCGCTGTAGAACTCGACCAGTCCGGTGGATGTTCGGAAGTGGGGCGGGCGGTCGAGGCGCCGGGCCATGGCCGGACCCTCTTTGAGCCGGGCCAGGGAGATGCCCTCCATGGCAGGGTCCGGGGAGGTGAGGAGCTCTTCAATGTACTGCTCCTCGGTCTTGTCGAAGAATGTGCCGAAACCGAGCTTCTTCCCCAGGTCGGCGGCTATCCGGAAGTCGGAGCGGCACTCGTGCAGGGGCTCGACCACCTTCTGTTGCAGCTGAAGGTAGCTGTGATAGAAGCTGGCGGTGCACAGGTCAGTGCATTCGTAGAAGGAGGCCAGCGGCAGGGCGTAGTCGGCGAACCTGGCTGACGGCGTCATGAACAGGTCGCAGACGACCACCAGCTCCAGGTGGCGCAGGACCTCCCGGGTGAGCCGGTTCATGTTGGGCATCTGGTTGACGAAATCGTGGCCGGAGCACCACAGCGCCTTCAGGGTCTGGGGCTGGTTCCTGGTGATGGCGTCGTAGAGCATCATCACCGGCAGCACGTCGGCCGGCCCGCCGGGCAGCAGAAACTGCTGCCAGTTGAGGGCGAAACCGGGGGTTCTCTCCGGGTTGATATTGCCGGTGACGGCTGCCAGCGTGTTGATGGCCCGGCAGGAGAGGTGGCCGTGGAAGGTGCGCTGCATCCCCCACCCGCGGAAGATGGAGGCCGGCCTTCGGGAGCCGTAGGCTACCGCCAGCCGGCGGATGACGTCGGCGGGGATGTCGGTGATCCGCGACACCCTCTCCGGAGTGTAGTCCTTCACCATGTCGGACAGCAGCTGGAAGGCCGGCGCGCAATCCATGCCCGACACTGAATAGCTGCCGTTGACCGCCGGCCTGGCCTGCGGGGTGGTGACGGCCTGGCGCCGGCCGCTGTACTCGTCCATGATCATGAGGACATCGGCCCGTCCGCCGGGGATCACCTCGCTCTCCTTGAGGAAGAGGCCGCCGTCCCTCTTTACCAGCAGGGGACCCACGGTGTTCTCGACGATGAACCTCTTGTCGCGGAGCCCTTCCTGCAGAATGACGTTCATCATGCCCAGGGCCAGGGCCCCGTCGGTGCCGGGCCTGATAGGGATGTGCTCGTCTGCCCGCGCTGCGGTGGCGGTGAAGCGGGGGTCGATTACCACTACCTTGGCCCCCCTCCTCCTGGCGCGCACTATCATCCTCAGCTGGTGGAAATTGTTCGCCGCCGGGTCGCTGCCCCAGACAATGATGAACCGGGGATCGCCCCGGGAGAGAAGGTGGGTTTCCCCCCTCAGGTAGCCGAAGGTGGTCATGTCGGCGCCTGGTCCGGCGGCGTCGCCGCAGCCCCACCAGTCAACCAGGGTCCCCCGGGTCAGGCTGGCCAGGCGCGAGTAGCTCCCGGACAGGTTCGGCATGACGGACACCAGCCAGGCCACTGAGCCTGGTCCATACCGCTGCGCTATCTCCTGGAGCTTCACGGCGATGTCGCCCAGCGCCTCATCCCAGGACACGCGCTGCCACCGGCCCTGACCGCGCTCTCCGGCGCGCTTCAGGGGGTACTTGAGCCGGTCGGGATGGTAAACCATTTCCCGGCTGGCCAGTCCCTTTGGGCAGACTCCTCTGTCGGCGGGATCGGGGAAGTCGCCCGGACGGACCCTGGTGATGACCCCGTCCTCCACCTCCACGGAGAGTCCGCATCCCATGTAGTCGGGCAGACCGCACACTGTCCTGGTCATGGTCTTGGCCATCGGGTACCTCCGTCTAGCTTAGGGTGACATGGTCCAGATAGCGCGGCACCGTGACCTCCCAGCCCTTGCTGCTCTTTACCAGATCGGCGAGGGACGCCGCGGCCTGTGGTTCGCCGTGGGTGACAAAAGCGCGTGACGGCGCCTCCTGGAAGCCGGAAAGCCACCGGAATATCCCGTCTCTGTCAGCGTGGGCCGAGAAGCCTCCCATCTGGATGATCCTGGCCTTCACCCGGCGCTTCTCTCCCAGGATACGAACCTCACGGGCGCCACCCGCTATCAGGCGGCCCAGGGTATCCTCGGCCTGGTACCCCACGAAGAGGATGGTGCTCTCTCGCCGGGAGATGTTGACGGCGAGATGATGCTTTATGCGGCCGCCGGTGCACATCCCGGAGCCGGCGATGATGATGGCGGTGCCCTTGATGTAGTTGAGCGT
>CALMBS010000094.1 GCA_937860285.1 uncultured Chloroflexota bacterium | reverse complement strand
GGGGCACCCCTTGCTCAGCACAAGGGGTTGCCTGACCCTGCCGCGGGATAGTAAACTCGGCCCTGTGGAGCGCGGCTCCCCGAAGCGTCCGCCGGTCGCACCGCCCTCAGAGCGCCTCCTCGTGCAAGAGCGCGCGTCCGGCTGGGAGCCGTGTCCGGTGCCAGCCCTGGTTGACCCCCTCGGCTCAGCATTGGTATCCCTTTGGGTCTATCAAATACGTCACGGCAATGTCAGAATCGAAGGCTGGGGCCGGAGGTAGTACCGGAAGGACCCCTTGTCATGGTGCGCATTGACTGATAGGGTACCTGAATAATGAACAGTCACGCTTTCATACCTCTGGCGGCGACGCTGGCCTTCATCCCGCTGCTGGCGGCCACGCTGCTGCACCGGCCGTGGCAGAGGCAGCAGGGCTACTTCATCCTGTACCTGGTTCCGGCGGTCCTGTGGAGCCTGTCCGACTTCCTGCTGCGCAGCGACCTGCTCGAGCTGAACCAGCCCGTGCTGGTGAAGGTCATCATCTGCATGGCCTTCTGGATGGTCATCCAGTTCCACTATATCCTGAGCTACTATCACGGGCAGATCGGCCGGTTTCCGGTGGCGCTGTTGCCCCTCGTCGTGGTGGTGCTGCTGGCCATCCTGGGCCGGGTCCCCGAGTCGACCGGGGTCACCGATGGTCGCATCACCGTCGACTACGGCCTCTGGCTGATCCTGCCGGCGGTGCCGCTGGCCCTGATCGTCGTGCGCGACTTCTACCTGCTGGGGCGCAAGCGCCGGGCCGCCACCCAGCCGGCAGAGCGCAACCAGATCACCTATCTCATGGTGGTGACCCTGGCCGGGGCGCTGTTCTTCGGGGCGGCCTTCACGGAGCTGGGCGTGGCGTACGCCGTCCTTCACATCGGGAACATGTTCACGGCGCTGGTCCTGCTGTATGCCACGGCCGCGCACCAGCTGCTGGACGTTGGGGCCGCGCTGCGCAAGGTGCTGCTGCACATCTGGCTGACCCTGGTGGCCCTCATCGCCTATCTGGTCCTCTTCTGGATGGCCTCCAGGCTGCTGGATTTCGAGTTCGACTGGGTGGTGGTGCTGGCGGGCCTGGCCATCACCGTCTGCTGCATCATGCTGGTGTCCGCGGTCGGGTCCACCCTGCGCCGGGCCGTTGAGGAGTTCTTCATGGGGCCGAGGTATGACCACCGGCAGAGGCTGTTCGACCTGGTGATGAGCCTGCACAACATAGCGGACCTGTCGGATTTCAGCACCCGGTTCCTGGCCCAGCTGTGCAACGCCACCGGGGCCCAGAACGCCTGGCTGCTCCTGCCGACCCCTGATGACCAGGCGTTCCAGACCAAGTCCGGGTTCCCGGAGGACAAGGACCCCCGCCATTTCATCGTGGTCAGGCGCGACAGCCCGCTGGCGGAGCGTCTCTCCCGGGACAGCGCCCCCCTGACCCAGAAGGAGATCAACATACTGCCGGAGTTTGCCTCGCTGTGGGAGGAAGAGAAGAGGAGCATGGAGCTGGCCCGGATAGAGATGTTCTTTCCGCTGCGCAGCGGGGACCGGCTGGTGGGCATACTGGCCATGGGCCGGAAGCGGCGGGGCGGCGCGTATGCCTACGAGGAGATAGAGCTCATCACCTACGCCCTGCGGTCCGTCGGACCGAGCATCGAGAGAGAACACGTACGGGAGCAGCTGCAGGTGAAGGAGCAGTCTCTGGCCCTGGTGAACAAGCTGATGCTGGTCATGACCTCCTCCATCGATGTCACGGAGGCCTTCGCCCGCTTCACGGAGCAGCTGGGGGAGTTCGTGCCCATCGACATGGCGGCGGTGGCCCTGGCTGACGAGGAGGAGCTGTACATCCTGGCGTCGCATGGTCCCATTGCGTGCCCCTGGCAGCAGAAGGACAGGCTGCTGCTGGCGGGGACGGGCACCGAGATGGCCATGAAGCAGCAGAGGGGCGTGTACGAGCCCGACCTGGTGAAGGTCCATGGGTTTACCACGGGTGAGAAACATATCAAGCAGGGCCTGCGTTCCATGGTCTACCTGCCGCTCGTCTATGGCGGCCGCAGCCTGGGGTCCCTGACCCTGGGCAGCCGCTGCCCCCAGGCCTATAGCGAGGACCAGATCAAGCTCCTGGAGGAGTTGGCGGCCCAGATCACGCCGCCCATAGCCAACTCGCAGCTCTACGCCCAGGCCAGGGAGAAGGCCCGCCTCGACGAGCTCACCGGCCTGTTCAACCGCCGGCACTTCGACGAGAGGCTCCGGGAGGAAATCAACCGCCAGGCGCGGTACGGCGGGGCGTTCTCGCTCATCATGCTCGACCTGGACTCCTTCAAACCCTACAACGATGTCTACGGGCATCCTGCGGGAGACACCCTCCTGCGGGACATCAGCGCCCTGATCAAGAAGGCCATACGTACCAGCGACCAGGCCTTCCGCTACGGTGGAGACGAGTTCGCCGCGCTGCTGCCGCAGACCGACACGGACAGCGCGTTTCACGTGGCGGAAAGGATCAGGCAGGAGATCGCCGCCCATTCCCAGGCCAGAAACACCGGGGTCTCCTGCAGCGCCGGCATATCCAGCTGCCCCGTGGACGGGATCCTGCCCGAGGACCTGGTCAACGCTGCCGACAGCGCGCTTTATCACTCCAAGTACGCCGGAGGGAACCGGGTGTACATCTCCACCAGCCTGATGTCCACGGCCCGCGCCGGCCAGGCGGTGGACAATGAGGCCAGGAGCCCCAGCCTGGCGGCCATCTATGCCCTGGCGACGGCCGTGGACGCCAAGGACCACTACACGTTTGCCCACTCCCAGCGGGTCAAGGAGTACGTGGTCGTCCTGGCCCAGGCGCTGGGGCTGCCGCCGGACGCCGTCAACCGCCTGAGCGCCGCCGCGCTCCTTCATGACATAGGGAAGATTGGTGTCCGGGACCACATCCTGACCAAGGCCACCGCGCTGACCAAGGAGGAGTACGAGGAGGTCAAGGGGCACCCCCGGCTGGCGGTCACCATCATCGCCAACGTGCCGAGCCTGGCTCCCTGCGTCCCGGCCATACTCTACCACCACGAGCGCTATGACGGTACCGGGTACCCGGAGGGACTGAAGGGTGACGAGATACCCCTGGAAGCCCGTATCCTGGCCGTGCCCGACTGCCTGGCCGACATGACGTCGGAGAGGCCCTACCGGCCGGCCCTGGGCTGGGAGGCGGCCATGGAGGAGATCAGGAAGAACGCCGGCACCCAGTTCGACCCCAGCGTGGTCCAGGTGTTCGTCGGCCTGATGCAGTCCGGCGCGGTCTCCATCACGGGCAGGCCCGGCCGCCAGCCCGCGGCTGCCGAATCGCGGCCGGCCTCCGAGCCCCGCCCAGTCTCCGATCCCCGGCAGGAGGCCTAGGCCCCCGCCAGGAGCTCCAGGACGGCCTCTCCGGCCACTATGGCGGCCATGCTGGCCACCGCCAGGGCGGACCCGAATGGGATGGTCTGGCCGGTCTTCAGGCGCCCCATGAGCAGCGCCATAAGTATCCCGATGGCCGATCCCAGGACGATCACGAAGACCACCAGGGGGAAGCCGCAAACCAGGCCGATGAGCGCGGCCAGCTTGACGTCCCCCCAGCCCAGCCCCTCCCGGCCCAGGATCCTCTCTGCCAGCACCGCCACCAGGAAGAAGAAACAGAAGCCCACTGCGCCGCCCAGCGCGGCGATGGCTATCTGGGGCCACCGGTCCATGCCGCCGGCTCCCTGCAGCCACGGCATGTCCGGGACCAGCCCCGCCAGGGCCAGGGCGATCACCAGGGACGGATAGATGATCAGGTTCAGTATCAGGCCCTGCTCCAGGTCGATCACGAAGACCACGATGAAGACGCATCCCCACAGGGCCGCCACGCCGAACTCCGGCTCCAGGCCGAAGAACAGGTAGAGGCCCCCCAGCAGCGCCCCGCAGGCCATCTCGACCAGCACCAGGCGTTTCGGCAGGGCGGCCTGGCAGTAGCGGCAGCGGCCGCGCAACCAGAGGAAGCTCAGGACCGGCAGCAGGTCCAGCGCGGACAGGCGGCGCCCGCAGGCGTCGCACTGCGAGGGGGGAGCGATGATAGACCGCCCGCCCGGCAGGCGGTCTATGCAGACATTGAGGAAGCTGCCGATGGCCAGTCCCAGCAGCACGAAGGCCACGGTGAGAAGGGCGGTCACGCCGACATTCTGCGCAGCGGGGCCGTGCCTTGTCAAGGGGCCGGCCCCGATGGGGCCCGGCCGCCGTGATCGGATGGTGACAGTTTCCCGTGGCTGCGGGCGATTTCCGTGATGGCACGGCGCTGGCCTGAGACACACCGGTGACATCCACTACGTACACTCGGATCTGAAGCACTACACTTCACGAGGAAAGGAGGTGTGCAGAATGGCAGTAGCGAAGAAGGCCAAGGCCGCGCCGGCCCGCAAGGCCGCCAAGGCCCCGGCCAAGAAGACCGGGAAGGGGAGACGCTAACCGGCGCAACCGGTGCCGGCAAGACCCGCGGTACATCTTGACGGCACCGGTTCTCCCCCATCCTTCTGCCCCGCCGCCAGTCCCTCCGCCACCTGCCCCTCCGCCTTCTGCCTCACACCGGCGCCCGCACCCGCGCTATCTCTCGCACCCGGCTGCGCCCCGGCCGAGGCTTCCGGCTGTGGGTCCCCTTTGACCGGAGACAGAGAAAGCCGGCGGCTTCATTCGAAGCCGCCGGCTCTTGGTTCGTCTTACTGGCGCTGGACCGGATGGCCTACTTGATCTTCCGGTTTCGCAGCAGGTAGAGGCCGCCTGCCGGGACCGCCACCAGCGCCAGGGCCACCCCGATCATCCAGAGCCCGAAGTGAAGCCCTCCGCCTCCGGTGACCTTGATCTCCTGGCTCAAGTAGCTCTCGCCCAGCTCGCCCTTGACGGTCAGGGATACGGTGTGCAGGCCGGCCTTGGCGAAGACATGGCTGACCTGGCCGCCCGCAGCTTCTCGCTCCTCGGGGCTGGCCCAGGTAACCGTCTCGCCGTCGTCAAACCACCAGACCCAGGTGGTTATCCCGTCTGAGGGGGTCGAGCTGTCGGTGACGGTGATGGCCGCGCCGGCCTTGCCCGACTGCGGGCCCTCGAACCCGGCCGCGGGCTTGGTCCGGACGGTCACCGTCATGGTCTTCGAGACCCCGGTGGTGGAGCCGGCGTTATAGACCGTCAGCTTGACGGTCACCTTGTTGCCGTCGACCGCCGATGCGTACTTGTGGACGACCTTCCCGTCCGATGGCCGCGTGAGGGCGGTCCAGTTCTCGGTCGTGCCGTCGCCAAAGTCCCATGTCCAGCGTGCCAGATCGGCGGCGGGAGTGGAGTTGTCGGTGAAGGTCACCAGGTCCACCCCCACCACCACCCTGGTCTTGTCCGCCGTGAAGGCGGCCACGGGCGCCGAGATGCTCCTGGTAGTGAATGAAGTCTCCAGGGACCAGGCCGACCAGTTGCCGTGGCTGTCCTGGTACCTGACGTGCCAGTAGTACACTGTGCCGCTGCGGAGCTCGCCCGCCGGCACCTCGACGGATGCGGCGGCGGCGCTTTCCTGGCCACTGTCCCAGACAGGGCTGGTATAGGTCCCGGAGCTGGACCGCAGCTGCCACTGGGAAGCCATGTGCGAGTCGCTGAGTGCGGCATACGCTGAGACATCGTAGTCGCTGAAGCCTGACGCGGTGAGCACCGGCGTCAGGGACAGGTCCGCTGCCTGATGCGCGGGCTGGACGTTGACCGGGGTGCTGGGCGGCATGTTGACCACTACGGTGAACGAGGTCTCATCAGACCATTCGGACCAGGCCCCTGTGCTGTCCTGGTACCTCACGTGCCAGTAGTAGGTGGCGCCGTAGTCCACGATCCCGGTCGGTATGACGATGGATACCAGGTTGTAGGAGTCTATGCGGCTGTCGAACAGGGGCTGCTGATAGCTCCCGTCGGCGTTCTTGTCGGTGGCGCCGGCCGCGGCCACCTGCCAGTAGGAGGCCTGGTGCGTCGTGCCGCTGATGCCGTAGAACAGGGACGACTGCAGGGGATGGTCCGGGCTGATGTGCGCCGCGCCGTCATACGGAGAGACGTTCACCGGCTGAGTGGCATCCGGTATCGTGGCTGCGGTGGTGAACGTGGTCTCACTGGACCATCCGGACCACAGGCCGAAGCTGTCCTGGTACCGGACGTGCCAGTAGTACTTGGTGCTTACGGCCAGCTGGTCGTCAGGGCCGATGTAGTAACCGGTCAGATCGCTGCCGGTGACGGTGCCGCTGTCAAAAGCGGGGCTGCTGTAGCTGCCGGAGCTGGTCCTCACCTGCCACTGTGAAGCGGCATGGGAGTCGGACGCCGTGGAATAGGCCCCTGTGTCGGGATCGGAGAACGGTGACGCCCCCAGGGTGGGGGTCACGGACACGCCGGTGGCCCCACCGGCGGGCACGCTGTTGACCGGGGTCTCGGGCGTGCGGTTGGCCACCAGGGTGAAGGACGTCTCATCGGACCAGGCCGACCAGGCGCCCAGGTTGTCCTGGTACCGGACGTGCCAGTAGTAGGTCGTGCCCAGGTCCAGGGTCCCGGCGGGTACTGATATCGACACCAGGTTGAAGCTGTCTATCTGGCTGCTGAAGACGGGGCTGGAGTAGCTGCCCGAGCTTGTCCGCACCTGCCACTGAGAGGCGAAGTGGGTCCGGCTGCCTTCCGTGTAGAACGCGGAGGCCTGCAGCGGCTGGTCCGGGCTGATCTCGGTGGCCCCGTCGAAGGGCGACACGTTCACTGGCTGGGTGAGGTCCGGGATCGCGGTCACGGTGGTGAAGGAGGTCTCCGCGGACCAGCTGGACCACGTATCGAAGCTGTCCCGGTACCGGACGTGCCAGTAGTAGGTGGTGCCCAGGGCCAGCTGGTCATCCGGCCCGATGTAGCAGCTGGTCAGCTGGTCGGTCCCGGTGACGGTGCCGCTGTCGAAGGCCGGGCTGGCGTAGGAGCCGGCGCTGGTCCTGGCCTGCCACTGGGAAGCGGCGTGGGAATCGGTGGTCACGGCGTAAGCGGCCGCGTCAGGGTCCGAGAAGGGGGAAGCTCCGAGCACCGGGGTCACCGGTACCTCTGAAGCCGCGTTCAGCGGGAGCTTGTTGACCGGGTTGCTCGGTGCGCGGTTGGGCACTATGGTGAAAGACGTCGCCGCGGACCAGTCCGACCAGGTCCCCAGGTCGTCCTGGTAGCGGACATGCCAGTAGTAGGTCCCGCCAAGTGACGGGATCCCCACGGGCATGGAGATGGCGGTGAGGTTGGACCTGTCTATCGAGCTGCTGAAGACGGGCTGCTGGTAGCTGCCGTCGGCGTTCTGGCCGGTGGCGCCCGCCGCGGCCATCTGCCACTGCGAGGCGAAGTGGGTGCGCCCTCCCCCCGTGTAGAACAGGGAGGACTGCAGAGGCTGGTCCGGGCTGATCTCGGTGGCGCCGTTGAAGGGCGAAACGTTCACCGGCAGGGAAAGGTCCGGCATGCTGGTCACGGTGCTGAACGAGGTCTCGGCGGACCACCCGGACCAGTCGCCGAAGGAGTCCTGGTACCTGACGTGCCAGTAGTAGCTGGTGCCCAGGGCCAGCTGGTGGGACGGGTCGATGTAGAAGCTGGTCAGCTGGTCGCTCCCGGTGACGATCTCGCTGTCGAAGCTGCCCGCGCCTCCATAGGCCCCGGCGCTGGTCCTCACCTGCCACTGCGAGGCGGCGTGAGAATCCTGCACCGTGGTGTACGCGGAGGCATCAAGGTCCGAGAAAGGAGAGGCGCCGAGCACCGGGGTTACCGACACGCCGGTCGCGGCGTTCAATGGCGTCTGGTTGACGGGGGTGCCGGGCGCGTGGTTGTCTACTATGGTGAATGAGGTTTCATCCGACCAGACCGACCAGTCTCCCAGGTCGTCCTGATACCGGACGTGCCAGTAGTAGGTCCCGCCGAGTTCCAGGGTCCCGGCCGGCAGGGAGATCGCGGTAAGGTTGACCGTGTCTATGGGGCTGCCGAAAACGGGGCTGGAGTAGTCGCCGGAGACGGTCGTCACCTGCCACTGCGAAGCCAGGTGGGTCCGCCCGTATCCCGTGTAGAACGGGGAGGACTGCAGCCGATGGTCGGGGCTGATATCGGTCGCGCCGTTGAAGGGCGACACGTTCACCGGCAGGGAGTAATCCGGTATCTCGGTCATGGTGGTGAACGAGGTCTCGACGGACCAGTCGGACCACTCGCCAAAACTGTCCTGGTACCTGACATGCCAGCAGTAGCTGGTGCCCAGTTCCAGGTCGTTGGCCGGGTCGATGTAGAAGCTGGTCAGCTGGTCGCTCCCGGTGACGGTGTTGCTGTCGAAGCTGCCCGCACCGCCATAGGCGCCGGCGCTGGTCCTCACCTGCCACTGGGAGGCGGCGTGGGAGTCGGCTACGGTGGTGTACGCCGAAACGTCGGCGTCCGAGAAAGCGGAGGCACCCAGCACCGGGGTTACCGACACGTCCGTGGTGGCGTTCAATGGCGTCTGGTTGACGGGGGTGCCGGGCGCGTGGTTGTCTACTATAGTGAATGAGGTTTCATCTGACCAGTCCGACCAGGCGCCGAGGTTGTCCTGGTAGCGAACGTGCCAGTAGTAGGTCTCTTCGAGCGCCACAACCCCGGCGGGCATGGAGATCACCGTCAGGTTGGACGTGTCGATCGGGCTGGCGAATATCGGGTCAAGATAGCTGCCGTCTCCGGCATCTATGCCATGGGCGCTGGCCGCGGCCATCTCCCACTGCGAAGCGAGGTGGGTCCTCCCTCCCTCGGCATAGAACGGGGAGGACTGCAGCTGGTGGTCGGGGCTGATGTCGGGCGCGCCATCGAAAGGAGACATGTTCACCGGCTGGCTGAAGTTGCTGCTGTCGGTTCCGGTGGTGAAATACGTTTCATCCGACCAGGCCGACCAGTTGCTGTTGTTGATGTAGCTGTCCTTGTACCGCACGTGAAAGTAGTACTTCGAGCTGGCCGCCAGCTGGTGGCCCACGTCGATGTAGAAGCTGGTGAGCTCATCGCTGTCGGAGACTTCGCCACTGTCAAAGACAGGGGCGGCGTAGCTGCCATCGGGGTTCTTGCCGGTGGCGCCGTTCGCGGCTACTTGCCACTGGGATGCTACGTGCTGGTCCTGCTCTCCCAGGACCAGCTCCTCGCGGTCGAAGTTGGGATCGCGAAACTCAGACGCGGCCAGGACCGGATTCCTTACGACTTCGGTGGCATTTTCGGTGGGGCTGAAGTTCTGCGGCTGGCTGGGGGGCAGATTGGCGATGGTGGTGAAGCAGGTCTCGTCGGACCACGCCGACCACTCCCCGCGGTCATTTTGGACCCTGCCGCGCCAGTAGTACTTGGTGTTGTAGGCGAAGACGCCTTCCG
>CALMBS010000093.1 GCA_937860285.1 uncultured Chloroflexota bacterium | reverse complement strand
CCATGATAAAGCACGAAGAGGGACACGGCCACGGCGAGGCGCCGGCCGAGGCCCCCGCCAGCACATAGTGAAGATATCTCGAACGTCAGTCGGTTTGGAAACAAGGAGGAACGAATGCAGGTAACACGTCGACAGTTCCTGGTAGGGGCCGGGGCCGTCACCGGAGGGCTGGCCCTGTCCACCCTCGGGGTCAACGCCAACCCCGCCAGGGCGTATGCCGCGGATTTGACCAAGATCAACAAGGTGCTGAGCGCCACTCAAACGACGACCATCTGCTGCTACTGCTCGTGCGGGTGCAGCTTGATCGCCAGCACTGATGAGGAAGGCAAGATCTTCCATATCGAGGGAGACCCCGATCACCCTGTTAACGAGGGCACGCTCTGTCCCAAGGGTGCCGCCCTGATGCAGACTACGCCGGTCAACGAGCACCGGCTGACCAAGGTCCTGTATCGGGCCCCCCACGAGAGTGAATGGCAGGAGAAGGACTGGGACTGGGCCCTCACCGAGATGGCCAAGAAGATCAAGGCCGCCCGGGATGCGGATTTCATGGCCACGAACAGCGACGGGAAGACGGTGAACCGCGTGGAGACCATGGCCTTCCACGGAAGCTCCAACGTGGACACCGAAGAGTGCTGGATGATGGTCTCGACAGCGAGGGCACTGGGCCTGGTGTATGTAGATCACCAGGCCCGCGTTTGACACGGCCCGACTGTACCGGCTCTGTCAGAGTCGTTCGGGCGTGGCGCGATGACCAACCACTACATCGATCTGCAGCATGCAGACGTATTCCTGATCCAGGGCAGCAATGCCGCGGAGCATCACCCCATGGCCATGAAGTGGGTGCTCCGGGCCCAGGACCGCGGGGCCAAGATCATCCACGTCGACCCCCGGTTCACCCGCACTTCCTCCAAGGCAGATGTCTACTGCCGGCTGCGGTCCGGGACCGACATCGCCTTCCTGGGCGGGATGATCAAGTACATCATCGACAACAACCGGTACTTCAAGGAGTACGTGGAGAACTACACCAATGCCCTCTTCAGGGTCCCGGACACGTATTCCTTCAACGACGGCGTCTTCGCCGGCTATGACCCCGCCAAGCGGACGTATGACACCAGCTTGTGGAAGATCCACCGGGATGGCGCCGGCATCACGGAGAAAGTCAGCAGCCTGGACGACCCCAACTCCGTCTTCCAGAAGCTCAAGGAGCACTACTCCCGCTACACCCTGGAGAAGGTCTCCTCCATCACCGGAACGTCGGTCGAGGATCTCGTGAAGGTGTACGATCTCTACTCCTCTACTGGCGTGAGAGACAAGGCCGGGACCATCATGTACGCCCTGGGGCAGACCCAGCACACCGTGGGTGTCCAGAACATCAGGTGCTTTGGCATCATCCAGCTTCTGCTGGGCAACATCGGCATCTGCGGCGGCGGGGTGAACGCCCTCCGGGGCGAGCCCAACGTCCAGGGGTCCACCGACATGGCCCTCCTGTATCACTACCTGCCGGGCTACCTCAAGGCGCCCAAGGCCGGGCAGCAGACGCTGGCCGAGTACGTGTCCAAGGGATTCACTGTGTCCGGGGAGCCCAAGTCCATCAACTGGTGGAAGAACTACCAGAAGTACATCGTCAGCCAGCTCAAGACCTGGTTTGGCTCCAGCGCGACGGCTGCCAACGACTTCGCCTATTCCTGGCTGCCAAAGGTGGATGACACCCAGAATGCGGCCGCCATGGTAATGTACGACAAGATGCTCGACGGGAAAATCAAGGGTTACATCACCGTCGGCACTGACCCCGCCGTCAGCATGCCGAACGCCAATAAGGTGCGGACCGCGCTGAAGAACCTCGACTGGTTGATACACGTCAACATCTTCGACAACGAGACGGCCTCCTTCTGGAAGGGGCCGGGCAACAACCCTGAAGAGATAAAGACGGAGGTCTTCCTGCTGCCCGCAGCGGCATCGGTGGAGAAGGAGGGGAGCCAGGCCAACAGCGGCCGTTGGATGCAGTGGAAGTACCAGGCGGCCAAGCCGCCCGGCGATGCCCTGTATACCGGCGACATATTCTACAAGCTGGTCTCTAAGATAAAGGAGCTCTACCGGACGGAGGGCGGCACATTCCCCGAGCCCATCGACAACCTGCGGTGGGACTATGCCGACGAAGGAAGCTGGAGCCCCCTCAAAACCGCGAAAGAGCTCAACGGCTACTTCCTGGAGGATGTGGGAGCGTTCAAGGCCGGCGAGCTGGTGCCGGGCTTCGGCAACCTCGATGATGCCGGCCGGACATCGTGCGGTCTGTGGCTCTACAGCGGCTCCTTCACCAAGGACGGACAGAACCTCATGACCAGACGGGGGAAGGAAGATCCGACGGGACTGGGGCTCTTCCCGAACTGGTCATTCTGCTGGCCCTACAACCGCCGCATCATCTACAACCGGGCCTCGTGCGACCCAGACGGCAACCCCTGGAATCCGGCCAAGCCTCTGGTCAAGTGGGACGCCGCCACCAGCACCTGGATTGGCGACATCGTGGACGGAGGCGGCGCCCCAGCGGGCCGCCCGGATGGAAAGCTCCCCTTCATCATGAAAACAGACGGGGTCGGCAACCTCTATGGCCCCGACGCCCTGGCCGACGGGCCCTTCCCCGAGCACTACGAGCCGCTCGAGGGACCCCTGGCGCAGAACCTCATGTCATCGCAGCACAACAGCCCCATCATCAAGCTCTTCTCCGGCCCAATGGACCAGGTGGCCAATGCCAGCGAGGAGTTCCCCATCGTGATGACCACCTACTCCTGCACCGAGCACTGGTGCAGCGGGGCCCTCACCCGATGGCAGTCCTTCCTCACGGAGCTCCAGCCTCACACCTACGTTGAGATCAGCGAGGAGGTAGCAGAGATGAAGGGCATCCAAGAGGGAGACTGGGTTACCGTCTCCTCGGCCCGCGGTTCTGTTGACGCCCTCGCGGTAGTGACCAAGCGCTTCAAGCCTATGACCGTCGCGGGCAAGACCGTTCACCAGATCGGCATGACGTTCAATGGCGGCTGGCTCTTCCCCAAGGACTTCGGCGACAGCGCCAATCTGCTCACGCCCAATGTTGGTGACGGAAACGCGATGACCCCCGAGTACAAGGCCTTCATGGTCAACGTGAAGAAGAGAGACAGCTAGGTTTGACCCTGGACAAGATCAGAATCGCTTGATGTCGCTGCCCCGGTTGCAGAACCGGGGCACCCTCCCTCAATGGACCGGCCGGAGGAAGCTCTGTGACCATGACGAAGCATGACGAAGCGCGGACAATCGAAGAGGCCCTGGACCGCATAAGGAGGGACCAGCCTTCCCTGAAGCCGATCGCTGATGCCTTCCAGGTGCTGCTGGTCTCCCGGGCCGTGCTCAAGGCCGGGATGCCGGACTGCCAGGGACGGCAGCTCCCATCACCGGACGCCAAGAAGCTGTCCGAAGGCGTGCCCGTGCTGACCGGGGACGAACTCGCCGGCCTGATGGACCCCTGGGGAGAGAGGGCGGCGTCAACTATCGCGCCGTTGGCGCGGGCCTTCCCCGGCCTTGAGGCGGAGATCCGCCGGCTGAAAGAGTCCCTGGACAAGGGTGAGTCTGACCTCGGCCACTGCATGCGGGCCCTGATGAAGGATGACGACGCCGAACTGGGGCCGATGGCCTCCCGCCTGGTCGTCCCTCTCCCGGTCCTGAGATTCCTCCTCGGGCAGATCCTGAAACCGTTTGTGGAGAAGAAGACCCAACCCCTGCACGCGGCGGTGCGCCGGCTGCCCTGGCACAGGGGCTACTGCCCCGTCTGCGGGGCCTTCCCGGAGATCACCTACCTGCAGGGCGAAGGAGGGCAGAGGTGGCTGCGCTGCTCCCTGTGCGGCCACGAGTGGCAGTTCAACCGGATGCTCTGCCCCCGCTGCGAGACCCAGGGCCAGAAGAAGAACCTTATCTACGTAGAGGGGCGCCGGGACGAGTTTGCCGAGCTCTGCGCCAGCTGCGGCAGGTACATCGTCGGCCTTGACCTCAGGGAGCACATTGGGGAATCCATCACGGCGGCATCAGCCATCGGACTGGTGCACCTGGACATCATGGCCCAGGAGAGGGGCTACAGCCCGGTGGCGTCATGCGCCTGGAACATGGTAGAGTCATCCCATGGGGGCCCCGAAGGGAAGAAGCTTGAACGCCAGTAGAGGCCTGACGGCAGATGAGTCCGGCGTCGGCCGGGTGGGGCCGTACACCTGGGACGAGTTCGTGGAGAGGGTCCTCTCGTTTCACACCTATGCCGCCCCCGGGGTGCTGGTCGAGCTGCGCTGCGAGAGCACGCTCGTCTCGCAC
>CALMBS010000092.1 GCA_937860285.1 uncultured Chloroflexota bacterium | reverse complement strand
GACAGGTGGCCCGGCCCTACATCGGCAAGGATGCCTTCCAGGAGATTGACATAACTGGGATCACCCTGCCCATCACCAAGCACAACTACATCGTGCTGCGGGCTGATGAGGTGGCACGCACTTTCAAGGAAGCCTTCTACCTGGCCACCAGCGGCCGGCCCGGGCCGGTGCTCATCGACATACCCCGGGATGTCTTCGTGGAGCAGGCCGAGTTCCAGTACCCGGCCAAGGTCGACCTGCCGGGATACAAGCCGGTCCTCAAGGGGCACCCGGCCCAGATCAAGAAGGCAGCCCGACTGATAAACCAGGCGCAGCGCCCCATTATCATCGCGGGGAGAGGGATCATCATCTCCCGGGCCTTCGATGAGCTGAGGGAACTGGCGGAGAAGGCGCAGATCCCGGTGATCACCACCCTGCTGGGGATCAGCGCCTTCCCGGGCAATCACATGCTGAGCCTGGGCATGCTGGGCATGCACGGCATGGCCTTCGCCAACATGGCCGTGGATGAGGCGGACCTGATCGTGGCCATAGGCATGCGGTTTGATGACCGGGCCACCATGAAGGCCAGCTCTTTCGCCGCCAAGGCGCGGATCGTCCACATCGACATCGATCCCGCCGAGATCGGCAAGAACATCAAGGTGGACGTTCCCATCGTGGGGGATGCCAGGGCCATTCTGCGCGAGCTGAATGAGGAAGTGGGCCACCAGTCCCGCGTGGACTGGGTCAGCCAGATCGACCACTGGCGGCACGAGCACCCGTCGCTGGCCATCCGGGGCGGCGATGAGCTGCTGCCACAGTTCGTCATCCACAGCATCTGCGAAGCCACCGACGGCAGCGCCATGGTGGTCACCGGCGTCGGACAGCACCAGATGTGGTCCGCGCAGCACTACTGCTTCAAGAAGCCCAACAGCCTCATCTCTTCGGGAGGCCTGGGCACCATGGGCTTCGAGCTGCCCGCGGCCATCGGGACGAAGATCGGCCGCCCGGACGAGACGGTCTGGTGCATGGCCGGCGACGGCAGCCTGCAGATGACCATCCAGGAGCTGGGAACCGTAGCCCAGGAGAGGACGGACATCAAGATCGCCGTGCTCAACAACGGGTACCTGGGCATGGTCCGGCAGTGGCAGGAGCTCTTCTTCGGCAAACGCTACGTGGCCACGCCGCTGTCCGGCCCGGACTTCGTCAAGATCGCCGAGGCCTACGGCATTCCGGGCCAGAGAGTGGAGAAGAGGATGGAGGTGGTCCCGGCCATTCAGAGGGCCATGGAGCATGCCGGTCCCTTTCTCCTGGACTTCGTGGTTGAGCCCGAGGAGAACGTGTACCCGATCGTGCCTCCGGGAGCGGCCTTCTGCGAGCAGCTGGAATGCCCGCGGCGCAAGGCGGTGATCCCCGGGAACAGCCGGGTATCGGAGTAGGTGCGTGCACGCGGCAGAATCTTAGAACGAGAGGGTGATACCTATGGGCTCTGACAAACACATACTGGTCGCCCTGGTGAACGACCGGCCCGGCGTGCTCAACCGGGTAGCCAGCATGCTGCGCCGGAGGGGCTTCAACATAGACAGCATAGCCGTCGGGCACACAGAGAAGGAAGGTATCTCCCGGATGACCATCGTGGTGGGAGGCGACCCTTCCACGGTGGAGCAGGCCAGGAAGCAGCTGGACAAGGTCATCGACGTCATCAAGCTCTACGACATCACCGAGGACAGCGTCGTGGACCGTGAGCTGGCGCTGGTCAAGGTGAAGGCCACTCCGGCCACCCGCAATGAGATTATCCAGATCGTCGACATCTTCCGGGCCAACATCGTGGACGTAGCCGCCGACTCCCTGATCGTGGAAGTGACCGGCGACGAGGATAAGCTCTCCTCGCTCCTGCGGCTGCTGTCCAACTTCGGCATCAAGGAGATCGCCCGCACCGGCCGGCTGGCTATGACGCGCGGCATGCCTCAATCCTGAGGCATTGCCGCGGCGCGGCATGCCGTCCTCATGAACATGAGGCTGCATGGCAGGGCACACTCGCGGCGCACAGGCCACATCACCGCCAGCGCCCCCCGTATTTCAAGATGAAGTCCCTGGGGCTGACGATGCCGATGCCCATGTAGTCCCGGACGGCCAGGAGTCTCCGGTCACCCGAAATCACGCACCCGGCCTTGAGGGCCACGGCACATTCGATGAACTTGTCGTCATCCGGGTCTTCCGCCACCACCGCCAGCCTCGGGGTCCTGGCCGTGAATACCACGTGGAAACCGCGGGCAAAGAGGGCCAGCAGCTCCTCCAGCTCCCGCTCGTCCTGCAGGCCCAGCCGGCGCAGCACCCCCACATACTCGTCGACGATTGGCTTAGAAAGGCAGATGGTGATCTCGCCCGTCTTCCACAGGTCCACTACGGCGCGGGGGTGCCCTCCGAAGAAGGAGGAGACAAAGACATTGGTATCCAGTACGACCCTGGTCACCTCTGATCTCTTGAATCGCTGATGGCCCTCCTGATCTGCTCGGGCCCAACCTCCCGCGACTTCAGCTTTCCTCCGGTGCGCTCCCAGAGGTCATCGATGTACGAGCCGATGTCCCGCTCTTTGACATAGTCCTCGAGCAGCTCCCTTACAACCTCACTCACGCTCTTGCCTTCGGCCTTGGCGAGGCTGCTCACCTTCTGTCTGAGAGCCGGGTCTATTCGGACGATCATCTGTGTCGACATCACGCTCCTCCGCCGGTGGTTGATATATTGTATATACAGTATATCAGGCGGCCTGCACGATGTCAAGAGGAGCGCGGCCTGCCGGCTGCATGATCATGCAGCTTCATGATTATGAGGCTGCTTGGCCGGCGTCCTCCCAGGCCTCCCGCAGCCAGGCACCAACCTCCCCGTCGATGTCCGCCTCGGAGCGCAGCTCCAGGTGGTGGGTGAACCGGCCCGGCCGGGGTTCGACGATCTCCTTCCAGCGGGGCGAGGAATCCCGGCGCCGCAGGGCGACCGTCAGCACCAGGGGCGCCAGACGGCGGCCGCCCAGGTACTTCCCAGGCACCCAGGCCCAGGCAAAGGCCCGGCGCCGGCGGAAAGCTACCTGGCTCTTGGTGACCCGGACCTCAACCGGGACAACAGCCTCCACCGCGGCGCTCAAGGCATCGAAAATGCGCCTGGGCTCTTCCTGTCCGGCAAAGAAGTCGTCGATTGTCATGGGGCGGCTCAGTGCTTCAGGGCAGCCAGCAGGGCCTCCGCCGGCAGCGTGTTCAGTATGTGCCCCGCCCCGGCCCAGCCGCGGCGGGCAGTGCCCACGCCGAACTGCATGAGGCCCAGGTGCTCCGCGGCATGGGCGTCGGTCCCCAGCGACAGCTTCACGCCCAACTCCCGGGCGCGGAAGATGTGGACATCCCGCAGGTCGAGGCGGTCCGGCATAGCGTTGATCTCCAGCACGGTCCCGGTCCGGGCCGCAGCCTGGAAGACGGTCTCCATGTCCAGGGCCATGGCCTCCCTCACCCCCAGCAGCCGGCCGGTGGGGTGGGCGATGATGTCCACGTGGGGGTTCTCCGTGGCCCGGATGACCCTCCGGGTCATCTTCTCCCGCTCCTGGCCCATCGCCGAGTGCACCGCCGCCACCACCACATCCATCTGGGCCAGGACCTCATCCGGGAGGTCCAGGGACCCGTCGGCGCGTATGTCCACCTCGATGCCGGCCAGCACCCGGAACCCCTGGAGGCCCTCGTTCACTCTCCTGATCTCGGCCCTCTGCTCCTGGACCCGCTCCTCGTTCAGGCCGTGGGCAATGCCCAGCCCCTTGGAGTGGTCGGTAATGGCCACGTACTGGTAGCCCATGGCCCGGGCAGCCCGGGCCATCTGCTCGATGGAGTCCCGGCCGTCGCTCCAGCTGCTGTGGACGTGAAGGTCACCCCTGACGTCCGCGGGCCCGATGGGCTCGGGCACGCTGTGCTCCGCGGCCAGGGCTATCTCGTTCGTCCCCTCGCGGAGCTCGGGCGGTATGTACTGCAGCCCCAGCCGGCTGTAGAAGGCCTCCTCCGTGGCGTACCTCTCCAGCTGGCCGGTCTCCACTACGGTGATGCCATACTCGCTGAGGCTCAGGCCCTGCCGCAGGGCCCGTTCCCGCAGGCTGATGTTGTGCTGTTTGCTGCCCGTAAAGTACTGCAGCAGCGAGCCGTACTCCTCGTCCGGCACGACGCGGAGGTCCACCTGCAGGTTGCCCCTGGTGACGATGCTGGCCTTGGTGGCGCCCCTGGCCAGGACCTCCCTGACCAGCGGCAGCGCGGTGAACGCCGCCAGCACCTCCTCCGAGTCTGCGGCCGTGCCCAGAAGGTCAATGTCCCCTATCGTCTCCCGGAACCGGCGCAGGCTCCCGGCCGGCGTCAGGTTCCGCACCGGCACCCGTTCCTGGAGGGCCGCCATGATCTCCTGCGCCAAAGGCAGGGCCTCGCCAATGGGAATCCGCTGCTCCTTGGTGCGCATGGACTGAACTCCCCGCAAGATGTTCTCGGCGGTTTTGTCTCCCATGCGGAACAGCCCGGCCACCCGTCCCTCGACGATGGCCTTTTCCAGGTCCTCCGCCGACCTGACCCCCAGCTCGGTGGACAGACGCATGGCCGTCTTCGGGCCGACACCGGGCACCTGGAGCAGTGAGATGACGCCTTCAGGGAACTCGGCGCGGAGGTCGTCGTAGTACTGGAGCCGGCCCGTGGTGAGGAGCTCCGTGATCTTCTTCTCGATGGCCTCGCCGATGCCGGGCACCTCCCGCAGCCGGCCCTCGGCCGCCAGCTGCGAGAGCTCTACCGGGAGGTTCTCGATGGAGCGGACCGCCTTCTGGTAGGCCCTGATCTTGAAGACGCTCTCACCCTTGAGCTCCAGGAGGTCGGCGATGTCCTGGAAGACCCGGGCGACCTCGCCGTTGTTCATTTACCGCAGCACTTCTTGTATTTCTTGCCGCTGCCGCAGGGGCAAGGGTCATTGCGCCCCGTTTCCTTGTTCGCCGGCGCGGCGTGGCGCTTGCTGGCGGCGGTCTGCTGCGACGGTTCCCTCTTGACGATACTGGCGTTGTAGATCACCCGCACCACGTCGTGCCGGATGTTGGACGTGAGGCTCTGAAAGAGCGCGTGGCCCTCCTTCTTGTAGGCCACCAGCGGGTCTCTCTGGCCGACGGACTGCAGCCCGATGCCCTGGCGCATGTGGTCCATCATGGTCAGGTGCTCCGTCCAGAGGTTGTCCAGAACCCGGAGCATCACCAGGCGCTCCAGGATCCGCATGTTCTCGGCGCCCAGCTCCGTCTCCTTGGCATCGTAGGCCGATTCCGCCGCCTTGACCAGCCGGGTTTCGACCTCCTCCGGCCGCACCCCGGCCAGGGCCTGGGCAGTTATCTCGGGCGGCATGACCGGCAAGATGCGCTTCATGTCCTCCAGAAGGCCGTCCACATCGGACTGCTCCTTGTCGAAGGCAGCCGCCACCAGTTCCCCGATCTCTTCCCTGATCAGGGGCTGGATGCTCTCCTTCAGGTTGGGACTGTCCAGTATCCGCTTCCGCTCGCCATAGATGACCTCGCGGTGCTTGTTCACCACGTCGTCGTAGTCCACCAGGTGCTTGCGCACCTCGAAGTGGTAGCCCTCCACCTTCACCTGGGCGTTCTCGATGAGCTTGTTGGCCATCGAGTGCTCCAGCGGCATGTCCTCTTCTCCCAGGCCGGCCCACTCCATGATTCCCTTGACGCGGTCGCCGCCGAAGCGCTTCACCACGTCGTCCTCCATCGACACGTAGAAGCGGGAGCTCCCCGGGTCGCCCTGGCGGCCGGCCCGGCCGCGGAGCTGATTGTCTATCCGCCGGGCCTCGTGCCTCTCGGTCCCGATGACGTGGAGTCCCCCGAGGGCCATGACCCTGTCGTGATCGGGCTGCCACGCCTCACCGGGTCGCTCCTCGGGGTTGCCGCCCAGTATGATATCCACGCCGCGCCCGGCCATGTTGGTGGCTACCGTGACCACCCCGGGCTTCCCCGCCTGGGCGATGATGTAGGCCTCCTTCTCGTGGAGCTTGGCATTGAGCACCTCGTGGGTGATGCCCCTCCGCATCAGCATGTCGGAGAGGCGCTCCGAGGTCTCAATGGAGGTGGTGCCGATCAGCACCGGGCGCCCCTCCTTGTGGAACTCCTCCACCTCGTGGCAGACGGCCTTGAACTTGGCCTCCTCCGTGCTGTAGATCTGGTCCGGGTAGTCCTCCCGGACCATCGTCCTGTTGGGCGGGATGGCCACCACCTCCAGCTTGTAGATCTTGGCGAACTCCTCGGCCTCGGTGGAAGCCGTTCCGGTCATCCCCGCCAGCTTCTGGTAGAGCCGGAAGTAGTTCTGGAAGGTAATGGTGGCCAGAGTGACCGTCTCCCTCTGGACCTTCACCTTCTCCTTGGCTTCAATGGCCTGGTGCAGGCCCTCGGAGTAGCGGCGTCCAGGCATCATGCGGCCGGTGAACTCATCCACGATGATCACCTCGCCGTTCTTCACCACGTAGTCCTTGTCCCTGCGGAAGAGCACGTGGGCCTTGAGGGCGCTGTCCAGGTAGTGGGTCAGGGCATAGTTGCTGGGATCGTAAAGGTCCGGGGACTTGAGGAGTCCCTCCCTCCGCAGCATGGCCTCCATCTTGCCTATGCCCTCATCCGTGATGGAGACGGCCCTGTCCTTCAGGTCGACGGTGTAGTCCGTGTCCTTCACCAGGCCGGGCACCAGCCGGGCGAAGGTCTGGTACTTCTGGGCGGACTCCTCGGCCGCGCCGCTGATGATAAGGGGCGTCCGGGCCTCGTCGATGAGGATGTAGTCCACCTCGTCCACGATGGCGTAGTTAAGGGGGCGCTGCACGCGGTGGGCCAGGTCAACCACCATGTTGTCCCGCAGGTAGTCGAAGCCGAACTCGTTGTTGGTGCCGTAGGTGATGTCGGCCTGGTAGGCCTGCCTGCGGGAGATGGGCTTCAGCCGGCGCCACCGCTGGTCCTCGCCCTCGTGCTGGGGATCATACTGAAAGGAGGCCTCGTGCTGAATGGTGGCCACGGTGAGACCCAGGGCGCTGTAGATGGCCCCCATCCACTGGCAGTCGCGCTTGGCCAGGTAGTCGTTGACCGTCACCAGGTGGCAGCCCTGGCCGGTCAAAGCGTTGAGATACAGGGGCAGGGTGGCCACCAGGGTCTTGCCCTCGCCGGTCATCATCTCGGCGATCCTGCCATGGTGGAGGACCATGCCCCCCATCAGCTGCACGTCGAAGTGGCGCAGCCCGATGGTCCGCCGGCCCGCCTCGCGGACGGCCGCGAAGGCCTCCGGCAGAAGGTCGTCCAGCTTCTTCTTGTCCTGGTACCTGGCCCGGAACTGGTCGGTCCTGGCCGCCAGCTCGGCATCGGTCAGCCGCTGGAAGTCCGGCTCCAGCGAGTTGATCCTGGCTACCAGGGGTTGGAGGCGCTTGATCTCGCGCTCATTTGAGTCAAGGAGTCCATCCAGCCACTTGAGCATGCTTCATCTTACTCGAACATGGCCCCCATGGACAGGCCGGTGTGGATGCGGTGAATGGCCTCGCCCAGCAGCGGGGCCATGGAGAGGACGGTTACCTTCTTGATCTTCTTGTTGGCGGACAGGGGGACGGTGTCGGTGACCACCACTTCCTTCAGCGGGCTGGCCTGGATCTTCTCGATGGCCTGGCCGGAGAAGATGGGGTGGGTGCAGCAGGAGTAGACCTCTTTCGCCCCTTCCTCGAGGACGGCGTTCACGGCCCCCACCAGCGAGCCCCCGGTGTCGATCTCGTCATCCAGCGTCAGGGCCCGCATCCCCTTGACCTCGCCGATGACGTTGAGCGTGACCGCCCTGCCGCTGTTGCCGATGCGACGCTTCTCCACGATGGCCAGCGGCGTGTTCAGCCGCTCGGCCAGGTCACGGGCCCTCTTGGAGACACCTATGTCGGTGGCCACCACCACCAGGTTGTCCAGCTTCTTCTCCTTGAAGTGGCGGGTGAACAGGTGGAGCGCCGTCAGCTCGTCCACCGGGATCTGGAAGAAGCCCTGGATCTGCCCGGCGTGCAGGTCCACCGTCAGCAGGCGGTTGGCGCCGGCCACGGTGAGCAGGTCCGCTATGAGCCGCGCGGTTATGGGGACCCGGGGCTGGTCCTTCTTGTCGGTCCGCCCGTAGCCGTAGTAGGGGGCCACGGCCGTGATCCGGCCGGCCGAGGCGCGCTTGATGGCATCCAGCATGATTAGCAACTCCATCATGCTCTTATTGACCGGGGAGCAGATGGGCTGCACCACGAAGACGTCCCTCTCCCTGACGCTCTCCAGGAGCTTGACGAAGATGTTCTCGTTGGGGAACTCGGTGACCTCGGCCTTGCCCAGCGGAATGCCCAGGTACTCGCATATGCCATGCGCCAGGGCGGGGTGTGCGTTTCCGGTGAAGACCTTCAGCTCGTCAACCATCAGTTCCTCCTCAGCAAAAAGCCGCGGTACCCAGTATAACACTTAGCCCCGGCCGGCAACAGGGAGCGACGGCGTACCGGCCGAAGCGAGAGGGTCCGCGCCCCGGCGGGCGCGAAAGAAAAGAGGAGGGGACTCCGTGCCCGGAGTCCCCTCGAATGGCCCCGGAAGAGCTTCCGGCCTACTCGATAAGCCCCTTGAAGCGGGCGTCTCTGGCGTGGAAGGCCTCCTTGGCGCTGCCGGTGTCTCTTCTCTGCTTGAAGAAGTTGAACTCATCGGATTCCCAGCGCAGGTTGGTGAACAGGGTGTGGGAGATGTAGCCGGGAATGAAGTCGGCGATGAGGCCCAGCCGGTCGTAAATCACGTGGCGGGTGGCCTTGCCGATGGCGATGCCGTCGCGCGGCAGCAGGGTGATGGCCTTGGCCAGCTTCAGGACCTCGGCATCCAGCTGGTCCGCCGGAACGGACTTGGTGACCAGGCCGATCTCCGCGGCCTCCTTGCCGGTGATGGTCCGGCCGGTGAGCAGCAGGTCAATGGCCCTCTTCATGCCGACGTGGTAGATCAGGTGGGTGATGCCGAACACGCCGCTGCCGGAGAAGCCCAGGCGCTGCTCGGTGAGTCCCAGCTTGGCATCATCGGCCGCGATGGCGAAATCGGTCAGCAGCGGGAAGTACACGCCGCCGCCGATGCACCAGCCGTGAAGCTGCGAGATGGTGATCTTCTGGTTCAAGAAGACATGGTTCATGTTATCGTCCATGCCCATCTTGTCATACTTCAAGCGGATCCTCTGGCTGGGTTTGCGGTCGTCCTTCTTGGTGCCGAAGCCGTAGAGGAAGCCCACCTTGCTCAGGTCATGGCCGACGGTGAAGGCTTTGCCTGAACCCTTCAGGATGATGACCTTTACGTCGTCGTCGTCCTCAGCCTTCTGGAAGGCATCCCAGACTTCCTTGGCGTCCTCGCCGCGACCCAGCCACTGGAAGGCGTTGTACTTGTCCGGCTTGTTCAGGGTGATGGTGGCGATGTGGTCCTTGGCCTCGTAGAGAATGTACTTGTAGCTCATGTTCCTCCTTTAGCTTATTTCCAATATCGAGCACGGCGAGTCAGGCTCAGCGTGCCTGTATCCCTAATCAGTGTTTCACCACGATGTTGACCAGCCTCCCGGGAACGTAGATGACCTTTTCGGCCGCCTTTCCGCCCATGAAGGACTGCACCCTGGGCAAGGACAGCGCCAGCTCCCGGGCCTCGGGCTCGCTTATGGCTGCCGGCACCTCCACCTTGTCCCTCAGCTTGCCGTTGATCTGTATCACCAGGGTGACCTGCTCCTCGGCCGCCAGGTCCTTGTCCCAGACCGGGAATCGCTGCCGGTGGATGGAGTACTCGTGGCCGGTCCGGGTCCACAGCTCCTCAGCCAGGTGCGGGGTCACCGGCGCCAGCATCAGGAGCAGAGACTCCACGGCCTCCTGCCAGGACGCAGCGTCAGCGGACCGGTCCGCCTGGACCTTGCCCATGTAGTTGGTCAGCTCCATGAGCAGCGCCAGCGTGGTGTTGTAGCGGAACTTCTCCAGGTCGTCGGTCACCCTCCTGATGGTCTTGTGGGTCAGGCGCCGGAGGTCCCTGACTGCCGCCGGGTCCGCCCCTTGCCCGGGCAACGGGTCTTCCTGGCCCTGGAGCACCAGGTTCCACACCCGGTTCAGCCAGCGCGAGATGCCGTTGATGCCGCTGTCGTCCCATTCCCCACCCTGGTCCCACGGACCGATGAACATGAGGTAGGCGCGCACTGTGTCGGCCCCCATCTCGGAAACGTAGTTGTCGGGGTTGACCACGTTGCCCCTCGACTTGCTCATCTTGTGGCGGTCGGCGATGATGGTGCCCTGGTTGAAGAGGCGGATGAAGGGCTCATCGAAGGCCACCAGGCCCAGGTCCCGGATCGCCTTCAGGAAGAACCGGGCATAGAACAGGTGCATCACAGCGTGCTCAGCCCCGCCGGTGTACTGGTCCACCGGCAGCCAGTACCTCACCTTCTCCGGGTCAAAGGCGCCGCCATTGTGCCGCGGGCTGGCATAGCGCAGGAAATACCACGAGGAGCACATGAAGGTGTCCATGGTGTCTGTCTCGCGCCGGGCCGGACCCTGGCACCGGGGACAGGCCGTCTCCACGAAGGACCGGCAATGCTTCAGGGGCGATTCCCCGGTCGGCTTGAAATCGGCGTCCGGCGGCAGGAGCACTGGCAGGTCCTTCTCCGGCACAGGAACGATGCCGCAGCGGTCGCAGTAGACCATGGGGATCGGCGCCCCCCAGTAGCGCTGCCGGGAGATCAGCCAGTCGCGGAGGTGATAGCTCACCGTGTGCTTGCCGCAGCCCTGGCTCTGGGCGAAATCGGTGATAGCGTTCACGGCCCGCTCGCTGGGCAAGCCGTCGAACTGGCCGGAGTTGACCATGGTGCCCGGCTCGACGTAGGCCTCCTCCAGGTCCTGGCCAGAGTAGCCCGGAGGGGCAATCACGGTCCGGATGGGAATCCCGTACCTCTTGGCGAAGGCGAAATCCCGCGTGTCGTGGGCCGGCACCGCCATCACGGCGCCGGTGCCATAGCTGAGCAGCACGTAGTCGGCGATCCAGATGGGGACCTTCTCGCCATTCAGATTGTTGGTGGCGCAGGCCCCGGTGAAGACGCCGGTCTTCTCCTTCTCCGAGGACAGGCGCTCAATGTCGGTCTCGCGGCGGGACCGGGCCACGTACTCCTGTACCTCGGCCCGGCGGTCGGGCGTGGTCAGCCGGCCCACCAGGGGGTGCTCCGGGGCCAGCACCATGAAAGTCACGCCGTAGACGGTATCCGGCCGCGTGGTGAAGATGCGGATCTCCTTCTCAGCCACCCCCGGGTAGTCGAGGCCAAAGGAGAGCTCGGCCCCTTCGCTCCGCCCCACCCAGTTGCGCTGCATGATCTTGATCCGCTCCGGCCACTGCAGGCCGGCGTGCCCCATGAGCTCGTCGGCGTAGCGGGTGATGCGGAAGAACCACTGCTCCAGGTCCTCCCGGCTCACAGCCGTGCTGCAGCGCTCGCACTTGCCGCCCTCGACCACCTGCTCATTGGCCAGCACGGTCTGGCAGCTGGGACACCAGTTGACCGGGGCCTTGGCGCGATAGGCCAGGTCGCCCTGGTAGAGCTTGAGGAAAAACCACTGGGTCCACCTGTAGTACTCAGGGTCGCAGGTGATGACCTCCCGGCTCCAGTCGTAGCACGACCCCATGGTCTTGAGCTGGCGCCGCATGTTCTCCACGTTCTGCATGGTCCAGGCGAGGGGGTGGACCTTCCTCTTGATGGCGGCGTTCTCCGCCGGCAGCCCGAAGGCATCGAAGCCCATGGGATGGAGGACGTTGTAGCCCTGCATCCGCTTGAAGCGCGCATGGGCATCGGAGGGGGCCATGGCATACCAGTGACCGATGTGAAGGTCCCCCGAGGTATAGGGAAACATGGTGAGCGCGTACCACTTGGGACGGCCGGGGTCTTCGACTACCTCGTATATGCGGTCAGCGGCCCACTTCTCCTGCCACCTGGGCTCGATTTCCGAGGGATTGTATTTGGGAACCATTGTTGACGTTTAGTTTATCAGAAACCACTCTCCGCGGTAAAGGAAGCAGCCGGCCCGGGCGGCAGGTGCCGCCGGCCGCGGGCGGCGGGCCGCGGAAACAGCGAACCGGGCCGCTCTGGCGGCCCGGTTCGCGGAAACGCTGCTGAGGTGACTCCCCGGCCCTAGTACGGCACGCGCCGCAGGTTGCCCATGAGCCTCAGATAGGCCGGGTAGTCCACGTAGGCCTTCCGGCCAATGTATTTCTCCAGGTTGTTGGTCTTGCCCTTGTGCTTCTCGATGCCCTCCTTGGCCACGATGCTGAAAGCGGTAGCCACGCCCGAGCCGTAAGAGGCCACCAGGAACCTCTCGCCCGCCTTGGCGTTGTCCAGGGCGCCGGTCAGGCAGAGGAAGGGGGATACCCCGCCCACGTCGCCAATGGCCATAGTGAGGTCGGGGAACACGTTCTTGATGCCCAGGGTCTTGCCGGCCG
>CALMBS010000091.1 GCA_937860285.1 uncultured Chloroflexota bacterium | reverse complement strand
CCCCATGGGGCCGCAAATCGAGCGGCATAGAGATGATCTGCAAGCGTCCCCTCTCGTGAAGAGAGGGAGGCGGAGGGAGGACTAAGTTGGCTATTCCCATGACCGACCTTAAGGGCCAGTACCAGTCCATCAAGGCTGAGATAGACGGGGCCGTTTCCCGCGTGCTGCAGCACACCCAGTTCATCCTGGGCCAGGAGGTCAAAACCTTCGAGGGTGAGATGGCCGCCTACTGCGGCACGAAGCACGCGGCCGGCGTCGCCTCCGGCACCGACGCCCTCCACCTGGCGCTCCTGGCCTGCGGGGTCGGGCCGGGTGACGAGGTCATCACCACCCCCTTCACCTTCATTGCCACCTCCGAGGCCATCGTCAACTGCGGGGCCAGGCCGGTCTTCGTCGACATCGACCCGGACACGTTCAACATCGACCCCACCAAGATGGCTACGCGCATCAGCCCCAAGTGCAAGGCCATCATACCGGTCCACCTGTACGGCCTGCCCGCCGACATCGAACCCATCCTGTCCATAGCCAGGCGGCACCACCTCAAGGTCATTGAGGACTGCGCCCAGGCGCTGGGGGCGGAGTACAAGGGGAAGAAGGTCGGCTCCCTCTGCGATGCCGGGTGCCTCAGCTTCTTCCCGGCCAAGAACCTCGGGTGCTACGGCGACGGGGGCATGGTGGTCACCAACGACCCCAAGATCTCGGAGACGGTGGAGATGCTCCGCAAGCACGGGGGCAAGATCGCCTACTACCACAGCCTGCCGGGCTTCAACAGCCGGCTCGACGCGCTGCAGGCGGCCATCCTGAGCGCGAAGCTGAAGCACCTGGACACGTGGAACGATATGCGCCGCCGGAATACCGCGCTCTACGACAGCCTGCTGGGTAAGATACAGGGCATCCAGGTCACCCGGGCGCCGGCCAACTTTAAGTCCTCCTGCAACTACTACACCGTCCGCCTGCTGAACCCCCGCGTCAAGCGGGACGACCTCCGCAAGCACCTTGACGGCAAGGGGATACAGAACATGGTCTACTACCCTCTGTCGCTGCACCTCCAGGAGGTGTACAAGGACCTGGGGTACAAGGCCGGGGACTTCCCCGAGAGCGAGAGGGCGCATGCGCAGGTCCTCTCTCTGCCCATGTACCCGGAGCTCACCGAGGACCAGGTCCGCGAGGTGGCCGCCGCCGTGGAGACGTACGTTAAAGGACTCGGCTGAAGGCCCAAGTCGGGCTGAAGGCCCGAATTGGGCTGGAGAGCCCTTTACTAGGTCCGTCCGGTGACCTATAATCGGCGCGAGTTCTAAGATGATAGGCAAGTTCCGGACCTTCATGGCCTACCGCGAGCTCCTATGGGTCTTCAGCCTGCGGGAGATCCAGATACGGTACAAGCAGTCCATCCTGGGCATCACGTGGGCCAT
>CALMBS010000090.1 GCA_937860285.1 uncultured Chloroflexota bacterium | reverse complement strand
TGCGTACGGCCCCATCTGCCCCTTCGATCATCGTGGCCCCCCGGTAGACCACGCCATCAAGATCGATCAGCGCTACCTTAATGGCGCTCAGCGCTGAGGGCATACTATCAGAACCTGTGGCGCAGACCGGTCCGTTTGGGCGCATCGGATAACCTTGTTCCCGTTCATGGTGACAGCCGCCGGGTCACGCCGTCCGCCCGCCGGCCTTCTCGATGAGCAGCTTGTAGCGCTGCTCCAGCATCTTGAACCGCTCGTAGTCTTCCATGGAGATGGAGCCGTAGTACTCGCGCTTGTTCTTCAACCAGAGCAGTTCGAAGCCGACGGCCTTCAGGATGCCCGTCTCGGCATCGTGGTTGAGGGCTTCCGGGCACTTGAATATCACCTTGCGCGTCTCGTAGCGGTCTATGGTGCCGGATGGCAGCCGCCGGAAGAAGGGCAGTGAGCCGGCGGAGACGCCGCCGCCTATGGCGTTCTCGATTCCCCTGGCCTTTGACTTCATGAAGAGGCCCTTGGTGATTTCGAAGACTGGCTCACTGTCGATCATGTTTCGGGCCATGCTCATGGAGCCGGTCAGGTCGACCCGGCCCATGACAATGCCGTGCAGGTCGGCCGACTCCGGGAGCTCCAGCATGGCGTCAAAATTCTGGCATCCGCTGATAGTCTCGATGTTGGCGGCGAACTTGACATCCGTGCGCTCTTCCTCCGGAAAGACAAGGCGGGCCGCCGAGATGAACTTCTTGAGGGCGAAGGCTGTTTCAATCATCGGGGCGACGAGCCGCTGGACGCCGATGGAGCGGCACTCGTACATGTCCCGCAACGCTTCGCAGCCCCCGATCTTGATGGTCAGGCCGAGCCCGGCCTTCATGACCACTTCCTTGAGCCGCAGCGCTTCCTCGAGGCGTGTCCCCTCCGCCTCGAACTCAGCTTTGACCCCGATGACAGCGTGACTCTCGCGCAGGTCCTTCAAGGCGTCAACCATCTGGCGTTCCAGCAAATTCATGGGCACACCTCCTGACTAGTAGGACGAATCATCTATCAATTTGGTTCCCACGGCGGGACGATCATGTTTGACCTCAGCTCGTTTTCGGGAAGAAAGGGGTACATGTCCTCCAGCGGGCTGGATACCATCCGCCCGTCAGGGAGCCGTTTCGACGCGATGCGGGGTGCGAACGTCTGGGCTGGATCCATGCGCACGTCGCAGAGGACCGGGCCTTCCGTGTCCAGCACATCCCCGATCTGGTCCGCCATGCGCTCGCGGTCCCGGATGCGGCAGGCGGGAATCCCGTAGGCCCTGGCCACCTTGACAAAATCCGGGAACCCTACGCCACTGGCTTCGCTCTCGCCCACCAGGCGCCCGTCAAAGAAGTTCGTCTGGGTGGTCCGGATGGAGAGATAACCGCCGTTGCTGAAGACGAAGATCTTCAGCGGCAGGCGATGGTAGTGGACTGTCTCCAGTTCCTGGATATTCAACTGAATGCTGCCATCACCCTCGAGGCAGATGACCCTGCGCCGGCCGGTCCCGAAACAGGCCCCAACGGCCGCCGGGAGCCCGTATCCCATGGCGGCGCATCCCGAGTTGACGATGTGGCGCTGCCCCCGGACGATCCGCATGGCCTGGATGGGGACAACGCAGGAGGCGCCGTTAGAGCTGACAACCACGTCGTCTTCACCAAGACCCTTGGAAAGCATATCACAAAACAGGTAAGGGCTGACCGGCCGGCGCCGGCGCCCATGCTCCGGCAGGACCGGCGGGTAGCGCCGAATTCGTTCCCGACACCACGACAGCCAATGTGCCCTCCTGGGGAATCCGCCGGCCTTGATGCGGGTGTCCAGCATCCGAATGAACCGGCCGACGTCCGCTTTGATGGGCAGGTCGATCTTGATGGTCGGCTTCTGGAGCTCGGCAGGGTCGATGTCGACCGATATCTTGTAGGCCTCCCTGGCCACCGCCGGAAAGGTGTACCCGATCTGCCGCACGTTCAGGCGGCAGCCCAGGCTGAGGAGCAGGTCCGCGTTCTGGAAGATGAAATTGGCACCGCGTTGTCCCACCGTGCTCGGCCTGCCGGCATACAGCCGGTGGCCGGAGGGGAAGAGATCGATGGCATCCCAGGCCACCTGTACCGGGATGCCCAGCTTCTCCGCCAGCCCGTAGAAGGCATCGGCGGCACCCGCCAGCCTGATGCCGGCGCCTGCCAGCATGACGGGGCGTTCCGAGCGGGACAGCCGCTCTACCACTTCGTCCAGCAGGCCTTCGTCTATGCCCTGAGGCATGGCATCACCATCCTCTTGCGGGTCGTAGGGCTTCAACTCCGGTTCTGCGACCTCGCTTGACTGGACGTTCAGGGGGATGTCCAGCCACACAGGCCCCGGCCTGCCGGAGACAGCCAGATGCAGGGCCTTCTCGAGGTGGTAGCGGATGAGGCGGTGATCGGTGACCATGACGGCGTACTTGGTAATGGGACGCACCATGTCGACAATGGCAGCTTCCTGGTCGCCCAACTGCCGCAAAGGAAGGCCGGTGCTGATCACCGTCGTATCGTAGCGCACCTGGCCGGACAGGTAGAGGACTGGTATGGAGTCGAGCCACTGCCCCAGGACTCCGGTAATGGCGTTCGTGCCGCCCGGGCCGGTGGTGACACATACGACCGCCAGCTTTCCGCTGGCGCGAGCATAGCCCTCCGCGGCGATGGCGCACCCCTGCTCGTGTGCGTTGCAGACATGCTCGATGCGTCTCTCGATCCCAAACGCATCATCGAGGAACATGGCGCCGCCGCCGGTGACCATGAAGACATGCTGCACCCGGTTGGCTGCCAACGTTCGTACGAGGTAATCGGCTGCTCTCACCTTTGATCGCGGTCCGCTCTCAACGGGCATGGGCAAAAGAACAGGTAAATCATATCAGCTTGAGCGCGGGTTTTCCAGTTTGCCGCTCTGGCCCGTGAACCGCAGTCTGGAAACGGCCAAGCGAAGGGAGGACCTGATGCCTCTTGCCGAGAACGCTTCCGGAACGACGTACCTCAGGAGACCGATCAGAAGGACCGGGTTGATTATCATGCTGATGCTCTGAATGGGGCCCAGGTGGTAGTAGTCCTTGGGCACCAGCAGGAGGCCCCATATGGTCACGATGACCGGATCTCTCCTGGCCGTCTCGTCGGCAGACAGGTACATCAGCATGGGAACGAAGAGATAGATGAGGCGGTAGTCATGCGAGCTGAAGGGGAGCAGGATGATCAACGTAGTCAGCACGGTCATGGTCTTCCACCGTGGCTGCGGGTTCTGCCAGAGATGGACTGCAAGGTAGACGGCCAGCGCTGCCGCCAGTATGCCGTAGCCCAGCTTCACGTTAGAGTGCTCCAGCAGGTCCACCGGGCCCAGTCCCAATGCGTCCGCCACGGACCTCGTCACCACAGTCAACAGGCTGAACAGGTCCGAGGTGTAGGCCAGGTCGCTCCCGAACGATGGGTCATTCCCCATGTGCCAGAGCAGTTCGAAGTACTTGCGCGCCTCGTCCAACAGCCCTCCCTTGAACAGGGCCAGGCTTACTGTCGACAGCAGCGCTGCGTTGAAGAACACGATGAGGGTGTCCCTGTATCTCCGGTCAAAGATGTAGACCATGATGAAGACTGCGGCATATGGCTTGAGCGCCATGGCCATCCCCAGAAAGATGGTGCTAGACTTGTATCGCTGCCTGCTGTAGGCCAGCGCGAAGAGGAAGAGGCAGGGGAGGACCATCAGGTCGAAATTGGCCCGGTCCGCCGCGAAGAGAACGGGGTATGTTAGAAACACGATGGCGAAGAGGGCCAGCCACTGGCCGGAGGCCAGTCTCGACTTCAGACCGTACAGACCGTGTTTGACCATGAGAATGAGTGCGACGAAGAACGACCCCAGAAAGAGAGGCAGGCGGAGTGACGCCGGGCGGATGACTGAGAACAGGTATCCCACCATCTGGCCAAAAGGTGATCCGGCAAACCCGTCCCCGCCAGCCCCGAAGGGGTCCAGCCCTGAAGACTGGTCCACCACCTTGGTGAAGTCACCGAACCTGTCCCAGGGCTTGAACAGGAATGTATTGGCGGGCCATCCTCTTTCGAAGTACGTGCCCAGCGCGTAGTGGTAAGCCACCCCGGCGAAGAACCCGACTACGATGATCAGAACCAGGAGGCTGACCCTCTTCTCCGCGGGCATCGACGACCTGGCCCTGTCGCGGAGAAGCCGCAGTCCATCCGCGGCCTGCCCCAACCGTGAACGCAAGGCCCCGGCGGCATGACGCAGTCTCAGACCATTATCCATACAGTCAGGGTGTAACCATCCGGGACTTCGTACGTCGCCTCCAGTTCGTACAGGTCGCTGGAAGTCAGCTCCTCAATAACCTTCTGGATCGTCCTCTGCCCGCTCATGTTCCCGCCGCGAAAGCCCTCCTCATGCCCCTCCCACACGAATTCGGGAACGTCCAGGTAGATGATCGCTTCCGGCGGTGACTCCTGCAGGCTGCGGGCGTCCGCCAGGGCGAACCTGTCCGGCTCCACGTCAAACCAGCTGACGATGCCGAAGGTGTCCGGATGGCGTTCGGTGAGCAGGTAGAAGATGGGGATATTGGGGAAGGTGTAGATGCGGTCCTGCGGCCCGGTGTTTTCCCGGACTATTGCCGTCACGTCCAGATATATACGGCTGGCCTGCGGGGAGAGCACGAATCCCCCCAGGTACGGGGCCTGGACGGACATCGAGGTTTCCCGGATATCGGACTGGTCCAGCCCCCACCAGTTGTACGGCTCGATGTACTTGCGGGATGACAGGAACAGCACCAGCGAGGCGCATAGCAGGACAATTGCGATTCTGGTCCGCCTGAAGAGCGACGGGATGGACAGGAGGACCCCCACCAGCAGGCCAAGCCCCATGAGCATGCCCATGTTGCCCAGGGCGGCCGAAGTGCTCGTGCCCCACAGGATGCCCAGCGATACAGCCGACACGATGAAGGAATCCCGATGAGAACCCTCCTCCCTTCTGACCATCCTGACAAGAAAGACGCAGAGCAACAGCAGGCATCCCGTGAACCCTGATATCAGCAGTACGCGTTCATAGGTGAAGTTGAAGACGGAGTTGTCGCACAGTCCCTGGGAGATGCCGGAGCTCCAAAATGGCACCAGGATGCCGGCGCTGAACAGGGCCAGGATGGCCGTGAACCGGACCACCGTTCCAGGCGTGGCCGGGGACATCGCGCTTCCTTTGCCGTTGCCTGCCCTCCCGAGCATGAAGCCCCCGGGCATGGAGTACAACCTCAGGGCAGCGAGGGCGGCTATGGTGGCCGCCAGCCCGCCGATGTTGGCTCGCGTAAAAAGCCGGGGTATCCAGTTGAACAGAATGGCCGCGAGCCCTCCCTTGGACGATGATGCCCCGCGGAAGACCTGATCGAGGAAGGAGGCCATGGTGCCGGTACTGATCAGCCAGATGAGCAGGACCAGCATGGGCAGAAGGACGCCTGCAGAGTAGACGGCCAGCGTGCCGAGCCCTCTGCGGAAACCGTCTCGTGCGTAGGCGCTGGCGGCCACGGCCGCAAAGGACGCCAGCAGGACGAACAGCCCGTCACTCTGCTTGATCAGGAACGCCAGCGCGAAAAGCGAACCGGCGCCAAGAAGCATCGCGGCCGCCCTGCGGCCGGCCGCCGATTCAGGTGAGCGGTTATCATGGTCAAAGTACTTGCATATGAGAAGGGTGCCGCACAGCGCCAGGAGGTGGAGGACATTGAGGAAGTTGTAGCCTATGAAGGTCACGTCGGACTGGTAGTAGACCACCGTGACTATGGCGGCTATGCAGGCGACGCGGGCCGAGAACAGCCTGGAATAGAGAAGGAACAGCATGGCCGCTATCGACAGGGTGATCCCGACGCCGAGTATCCTCAGTCCAATCAGTCCGGACCCGAAGACCCCCGTGAACCCGGCGATCATGTACGGATAGACGGGGGGGAGGAAGAAGTGGAAGTCGCGGTAGGGGATGGCACCGTCGAGAATGCAGCGGGCGTAGACGCTGAACCACCCTTCAGAAAGGGGCAGGTAGCGGTCGAACATCAGCGCGTTGTATAGGCCGATCACGGCCAGCACGATGCCCAGCCCGATGGCGGAACGCTTCGCCTGCCCTGACATCCTGAGCAACGACGCCGTCAAGGTACTCTTCTGTCCATGACCAGGGCATATGCCTGGTCGATGTGGATAATGGTGTCCTGCTTTCTGCCCATGTTACTCTCTCAGCGGCGGCGCGGTCCGCTTTCGGCTTGCTCCTTGAAGGGCATGGCGGTGGTCGGGTCAGGCGCCTTCACCATAAAGTCTCAGCCAGCGCACCGTTCTGCCTATCCCCTCCTCGATCGGGATATCGATCCGCACCCCCAGCTCGGCTCGGGCCCGCTCCACCGATGGCACATACCGCTGTGCCGGCCGCGATGGGTCCGGCGGCTCCGCCACGGCGATCTCAAGCTGAGGATTCACCACCTGGCGCACCAGGTCCGCCAGCCCCGCGATGCTGATGCTCCGGTCCGAGCCTACATTGTACGGGCGGCAGGCCTGGCCTTTCAACAGGATGGTCCACAGCCAGACGGCCAGGTCCGCGGCGTACAGGTACGAGCGCAGCGGAGTGCCGTCCCCGTTCACCCGGATCGGGCCGCCCTGGAGCGCGTCGCGGATGAAGTTGCCGATGGCGTAATGGGCGTCCAGGGGCAGGTGGGGGCCTACGAAGGCGAAGCCGCGGGCGATGGTGGCGGGAAGCCCGCACTGGTGGGCGTACAGGCGGCACAGGGTCTCGGCGGCGCGCTTCCCCTCCGCGTAGGCGGCGCCGGGATCCATGGGGTCGGGCGCTCCAACGTAGTCCTCCGGCATGTGGGTCATCCGGGCCGGCTGCCGGCCGTACACCGCCCCCGAGCTGGTCAGCAGGAACCGGGTGGTCCCGTGTGTGCGGGCGAACTCCAGGGTCCGGCGGGTGCCGGCGACGATGGTCCCGAACATGAGCAGGGGGTCCTCGCGGTTCAGCTTCGCGCTGGCTTCGGTGGCAGCGTGGATAACGAAGGGGAACTCACCGTGGGGAAACTCGAACGCGCCGACGTCTCCCTGGAGCAGCCTGACGGCGGGATGCTCCGCCAGGTGGGGGGCCCTGGCTGCGAAGGATGCCGGGGCCCGGCTCAGCACCAGCGCCCTGGCCCCGAGCTGAAGCTGATCGTTGGCGTGGATGAATGATTCCAGCAGCCAGCACCCGAAGAAGCCTGTGCCGCCGGTAATGAACACGTTCCGGCCGCGCACCTCATCCCAGAGAGGGGTGGTGCGCTGCAGAATATGGTCCAGGTCCTCTCTGTCGATGCGCTTCAGCACTGCGGCTTACTCCCAGGCGTCGATGTGGATGTCCTGTCCCTTCACCCCGGCCTCCTGCAGCTGCCTCGAGAGGCCTTTCAGCATGGCCGGCGGGCCGGCGATGTAGAACCCCGAGCTGTCCGGGTCCGTGACATGCGGCCAGGCGGAGGCGATGGAGATCTGCCCCGGCATCTCGTCCGGCGCCTTCTGTTCCAGGTTCTCAATGTAGTAGTAGGCTCGAAACCCGGGCAGGGACTGCGCGCAGCGGTCCACCAGCGGGCGGTAGATCAGCAGGTCCCGCTGGCGGGCGCCGTAGAATACGGTCACCGAATGGGCCGGGCCCGCGGCCAGGTCATTCAGGAAGGCGGTGAAGGCCGTGCTGCCGGTCCCGCCGGCGCGGCGCACCACCGGACGGCCCGCATCGACGAAGAACTCACCGTAGGGCATCTTGACCCACACCTCGCGCCCGGCGGCGATCTCCTTCTCCATCCGGGCGGTGTAGCGTCCGCGGACCGAGTAGGTGAACTGGACCCGGTCGCGTTCCCGCGGCGACGAAGCGATGGAAAAGACGCGCGATTCGGGCCAGAAGCCGGACGGATCATACGGGTCGAGCGCCAGGTGGAAGAACTGGCCGGCCTTGAAGCGGGGCACCTGGGAGGCCGAAGGCAGGAGCTCCACGGTGTAGACCCGGTCACCGTGAGAAACGACGCTCTTGACCAGGCAGCGCAGCTTCTGCGGGGTGCTCATGGCAGGCGTTCACCGCCCATGAAGCGGGTGAAGGTGCCGGCCATCTTGTCCAGCTCCGGACCGCCTATGCCGGGGTAGACGCCGATGAAGAAGGTGTTGTTCATGATGAGGTCCGTGTTCTCCAGGCCGCCCACGATGCGGGAGTTGATGCCCTCAAACGCCGGGTGCCGCAGCAGGTTGCCGCTGAACAGGTTGCGCGTTTCGATCTTGTTGGCCTCCAGGAAGCGGGTCAGGTCGTTGCGGCTGAACCCGGCCTCCGGGCGCACGGTGATCACAAAGCAGAACCACGAGGGGTCGGCCGGCTCCGGGGCCCGGGGCAGGATGAGGCGGTCCTCGTAGCGTGCCAGCGCCTCCCGGAGGAGCCGGTGGTTCTCCTTGCGCCGGGCAATGAAGGTGTCCAGCTTGTCCAGCTGAGCGCAGCCGACGGCGGCCTGCATGTCGGTTACCTTGAGGTTGTACCCGATATGGCTGTAGACGTACTTGTGGTCATAGCCCGGGGGCAGGCTGCCGAACTGCTGGGAGAAGCGCTTGCCGCAGGTGTTGCTCTCCCCTCCGGCGCAGTAGCAGTCGCGCCCCCAATCGCGGAACGATCGCACGATGCGGGCCAGATCGTCGTCATCCGTGACCACGCTGCCGCCCTCGCCCATGGTAATGTGGTGGGCCGGGTAGAACGATATGCTGGCCAGCTGGCCGAAGGTGCCGGTGAGCCGGCCGCGGTAGCGGGAGCCAAGGGCATCGCAGTTGTCTTCGATCAGCCACAGGTGGTGACGCTTCGCCAGGCCGGCCGCCGTGTCCAGGTCAAAGGGCACACCCAGAGTGTGCGCCATGAAGATGGCCCGGGTGCGGGACGAGACCGCGGCCTCCAGGCGCTCCGGAATGGCGGTGTAGTCGCCCAGGTTGACATCGATGAATACCGGGACCAGCTGGTTCTGGACGATTGGGGCCACCGTGGTGGGAAAGGCCGCGGCGACCGTGATCACTTCGTCGCCCGGCCGGAGACGGCGCTCCCCGAGCTTGGGGGAGGTCAGCGCGGAGACGGCCAGCAGGTTGGCCGAGGAGCCGGAGTTGACCAGTATCGAGTTGGACAGCCCCAGGTACTCGGCCAGACGGTTCTCGAACTGCTCCGCGTAGCGGTTGGCGGTGAGGAAGAAGTCCAGGCTGGCGTCCACCAGGTTGACCAGCTCCTGCTCATCAAAGACGCGCCCGGCGTAATGAAGGGTGTCGGACGCCGGGTCGAACCGCCGCGGGGCGAACTTCTGAGCGTGGTACCGGCGCACCAGGTCCAGGATCTCTTCGCGCAAATCCAAATCGCCTGCCTATCTCGTTGATGTCCGCCGCCAGGCGCTGGCCACGATGTCCTCCAGCCCGGGGTGCTGCGGCGACCACCCCAGCTCCGAGCGCGCCCGGCCGGAGCTGGCCACCAGGACCGCCGGGTCGCCGGCCCGCCGGCCGGCCCGCGTGACCGGTATGCTGACCCCGGTCACCCTGCTGGCGACCTCGATGACCTCCAGAACAGAGTAGCCCTGCCCGTTGCCCAGATTGAAGGCCCCCGGCCTGATGGTGTCGAGCTTCTCCAGCGCCAGTATGTGCGCTGCGGCGATGTCCAACACGTGGACGTAGTCGCGAACGCAGCTGCCGTCCTTGGTGGGGTAGTCGGTGCCGAACACGGAGACGGCCTTGCCCCCCAGCGCCGCCTTGAGGACGTTGGGGATGAGGTGCGTCTCGGGCACATGGTCCTCGCCCAGGCGCTCGGTGGCCCCGGCCGCGTTGAAATAGCGGAAGGAAACGTGCCTCAAGCCGTAGGCGGTGCCGTACCACCCCATGATCTGCTCGAACATGAGTTTGGTCAGGCCGTAGGAGTTGATGGGGTTCCGGGGGTGGTCTTCCTCGATGGGGGCCGTCAGCGGCTCGCCGTAGACCGCCGCGGAGGATGAGAAGACCATGCGGCGGACGTTGTGTTTCAGCATGACATCGAGGAGATTCAGGCCGCCAACCACATTGTTGGCGAAGTACCTCCTGGGATCGGTGGTGGAGTACTCCACCACTGTCTCGCCGGCCATGTGCATCACGGCGTCGATGGGCATCCGCCCGAACGCAGCGTCGAGGGCGCCGGCGTCAGCGATGTCGGCCTGGACGAAGTCCGCACTTTCGGGAACGGCCTGCCGGTGGCCCTGCTGCAGGTTGTCGACGACCAGGACCCGGTGGCCGGCCCTCAGAAGGCCGTCCGTGACCACGCTGCCGACATAGCCGGCGCCGCCGGTGACCAGCACGTTCATTGGCCGGTGTTCCTCCGCCGGTCCGGCCGTCCCGCCCCGAAGAGGGCTTCCTCCACCAGAGAGCAGATGATATGGCCGGCCAGCATGTGGGCTTCCTGGATGCGCGGAGTATCGGTGGAGGGAATGGAGAGGACAAGGTCGGCCCCGTTTCGAAGAGCGCCTTTGGCGCCGGTAAAGGCCACGGTGACGGCGCCCCGCTCCCTGGCCTGGTCGATGGCCCTGATGACGTTGGGTGACTCTCCGCTGGTGGAGAGCCCGACCACCACGTCTCCTTTGGCCACCAGGCCCCGGAGCTGCCGGGCGAAGACCTCGTCGTAGCCGAAATCGTTGGCGATGGCGGTCAGCGAGGCCGTGTTGGTGGTGAGGGCGACGGCCGGCAGGGGGTCCCGGAAGAGGGTGAACTTGCCGGCCAGCTCGCCGGCGATGTGCTCGGCGTCCGCTGCGCTGCCCCCGTTGCCGAACAGAAGCACCTTGCGGCCATTCCTGAGGGCCCGGACCATGGCGTCGGCGATTTCCACAATGACGCCGGCCTGGTCGGCCAGGGCGCCGCAGAGCGCGGCGCTCTCGCGCGCCATGCCGGCCACAGCTTTCTTCCTGCTCCTCAGTACTCTAGTCACCGCCCACCTCCCAGCTCTGCATGCCACGGAGGTCGAAAGTGAAGCCCACGATCTTGCCCCCCGCCGCCTCCAGCTTCTCCGCCACAATGTGCCACCTGTCGAACTCGCACAGGAAGAGGAGGTAGCCGCCCCCGCCGGCGCCCAGCAGCTTGCCCCCGATGGCCCCGTTCTCCCGGGCCAGCTCGTAGAGCTCGTCGATGCGGGGGTCGGTTATCTTGGTGGAGAGCCTCTTCTTGCAGTCCCAGGCCTGGTGCATGAGGTCGCCGAACTCGCGGAGATGGCCCAGGAGCATGGCGTTCTTCATGCTGTAGGCCAGGGCCTTCGTTTCCTGCAGTGCCTGGACCACGGCCTCCTTCTTCTGGATGTAGGACGTCACCTGGTCGTCCAGAATCCCGGCGGACAGCCGGGTCCCGCCAGTGTAGCAGAGCATGAGCCGGTACTCCAGCTCGCTGATGGTGTCCCAGTTTATGCGCAGGGGGTTGACGATGGTGGTCTTGCCCAGGAACTCGATGAAGTTGAACCCGCCGAAGGTGGCGGCGTACTGGTCCTGCCGGCCGCCCTTGATCCCCGCCTCCTGGCGCTCGATGTAGTAGGCCAGCTCGGCGATGTCGTAGGAGGTCAGCGGGAGCTTCAGGAGCTGCTTGAAGGCGCCCACGATGGCCACCACCAGGGCGCTGGATGTGCCCAGCCCGGAGCCCGGGGGGGCGTCGGTGTGCAGGAAGAGGTCGAATCCGCTGGTGAGCTTCATGGCGCGAATGGCCGCCTTCACCAGGTCCAGCTTGCCGTCATACTTGAGATCGGTGTTGACGTTGTACCGGGCCACGATGTCGTAGTCCAGCGACCTGACGTTGATGGAGTCATCCTGGCGCGCCATCAGCGTGCAGTAGGCGTACTTGCCGATGGTAGTGCTGAGGACGGCCCCGCCCTGCTCCTCCGGGTAGGGCGGCACGTCCGTGCCGCCGCCGCCGAAGCTGATGCGGAGCGGCGCCCGGCTCCTGATGGTCGTTCCTTGTACCTCACGCATCTTTAAGCAGCCATTCTACCGCCTCGAAGAGGTCAACGGCAACATGGTCGCTGTCGGCGCCGGGCCGCTCCCCGGCGTCCGGCTGCAGCCAGACGGTGCGGCACCCGGCGGCCCTGCCGGCCTGCACGTCCTTGAGGTCATCGCCGATCATGTAGGAGCGGTCCAGGGCGATGCCGATGTCCCGGGCGGCCTGCAGCAGCAGCGCCGGCCGGGGCTTGCGGCAGACGCAGCCGTCGTCGGGGTGGTGCGGGCACATGTAGATGGCGTCGATGCCGGCCCCGTCCCGGGCCAGCTCCGTGGTCATCTTCTCATGGATGCGGGACAGCGTCTCCAGGGTGAAGTAGCCCCGGGCGATGCCCGACTGGTTGGTGATGACTACCACCTTGAACCCGTGCTCATTCAGGGTGCGGATGGCGATGGGGACGCGGGGCAGGATCTCGAAGTCCCTGGGGTCGCGGCAGTAGTGGACGTCCCTGGCGATGGTGCCATCCCGGTCCAGGAAAACAGCTCGGTATGACATCAGACCACTTGGAGACTAGGTCCGCAGACAGGATGTGATGACATGCCCCAGCATCAGGTGGACATCCTCCACCTTGTCTATGCTGTCATCGGGAACGATGATGCAGATGTCCACCAGGTCCTTGAGGTGGCCTCCGTCGAAACCGGTCATGCCGATGGTGACGGCGCCCGCGGTCCGGGCGGCCTTGATGCCGTTGAGCACATTGGGGGACCGGCCGCTCCCGCTGATGCCGATGACGACATCCCCGGGCTCGACGTGGTCCTGCAGCTGCTGCGCGAAGATGTTCTCATAAGCGGTGTCGTTGGCCCAGGCGGAGATGAGGGGCATGTTGTCGGTCAGGGCCATTGCCCGCACGCGGGGCTTTCCATTGGTGCTGCTGCCCTTGGCCAGGTCGCAGGCCAGGTGGGAGGCGGTGGCGGCGCTGCCGCCGTTGCCGAAGAGAAAGACCCTTCTCCGGTGCGACCGGGCCTCCCGCAACAGGCGGACGACCCGCTCGATCTCCTCGAGGGGCAGGTTGTTCAGGGTGGCCCGCATGTCCGACAGGTAGGCGGAGATGGTCTCGCCGGTGGAGTCCAGAGCTATCCGGGTGGTCACTTCATACTTCATTCAGGTCTCCTGGATCTGCCCCTGGCCGTATGCCACCCCTTCCCCGCAACGTCTGGTAGCGGAGGACGCATACTGCTATCATAGTACCACATTACCTATTTTGACGACGAACGCGGCCGGAAAGTTCCGGCCGGTCCCGGTAAGAGAATATCGGTCCCGGACCTCATCTGTCAATCGCATGGGTACGAAAAGCTCTCTCTGCGTGTCGGAAGACGACGGGGTGTACATCGTGGGCGGGGTGGACCTGTCCCACCCGTACGACTGCGCCGTCTACCTGGTGGACTGCGGCGGGGCCATGGTCCTCGTCGACGCCGGCGCCGGCGAGGGGTACGAGCTGATCCTGGACAACATAAAGAGCCTGGGCCTGGCGCCGGAGAGGCTGGAGGCGGTCATCGCCACCCACGCCCACATCGACCACATCGGCGCGCTGTACCAGCTGCGCCGGGACCTCGGCCTCCGGGTGATCGCCCACGACCTGGACCGGCGGGCCATCGAGACCGGCGCCGGCTGCGGGGCGGAGTACTACGGGGTGACCTACCAGCCGTGCCCGGTGGACGTCGTTCTGCGGGGGCCGGAGGCAGAGCTGTCCTGCGGGCGGGTCCGGCTGAAGATGCTGCACATACCCGGGCACACGCCGGGATCGATAGCGGTGTACTTCGACGGGAAGAAGAGGGTGCTCTTCGGCCAGGATGTGCACGGACCCTATTTCCTGCCGGGCTCGGACATAGGGCAGGCCCGGACCTCGTTGCGGCGGCTGGCGGACCTGGAGGCCGACATCCTGTGCGAGGGTCACTTCGGGGTCTACGAGCCGAAGGCGGAGGTGAGGCGGTATATCGAAGGGCACCTGCGCAGCCTGCATGGCGACGGCTGACACGATCGGGACAGGTGTCAGCACAGGCTGACACGATCGGGACAGGTGTCAGCACAGACTGACGCCTCAGCCGGGGCTGAGGCGTCAGCTGCCCATGACCCGGGTCATGACCACCGTCCCGGCCACGAAGGGGAGCACGACCAGCACCGCAAAGGCGCAGGCGCAGGCGCCTGTCGCCCGCCAGTGCGACAGGTGGTAGTTCTGCCGGACGGCCGTCACTCCCAGGAAGAAGACCCACAGGCAGAACAGGGGGAAGACCACCTGGTAGGCGGCATTGACCCTCCCGGAAGCGAGGAGGGCCCGGAGGGCGATCAGGGGGGCGGAGAACAGCCCGGGGAGGTAGGCGAAGCACAGGCCGCAGAAGATGCCCCGGAACCCCCTGTGAGAGGTTCCGTAGGGCCCTCCCTGGGAGGTTTCGCCCCGACTGCCCCTGGCCTTGAGGGCGGACGCCGTCAGGTGCAGGAAGGCTGCCTGGAGGGCCAGCACGGCCATGAAGAGCACCACCCAGAGCGGCAGGACGGACCAGAGGCTGAGAGTGCCCTTCTCCAGGTCCAGGATGTCTTCGGCCAGCTCGGGCGGATTGGGGACCAGCACCAGGCCGGATGTGATCGCCACGGACACGGCGGTGAGCAGGGCCAGGGCCATGGGGCCGCGGGCCGTGATGCTGGCCATGGCGGCGGAGGGGGACAGCAGCACTCCGGACAGGGTGTCCAGGGCCCCGGTGACAGACCTCAGCGAGCCGGCCGGCGTCATACTGGACACATTCTACTCCATCGGGTGGAAAGCGAGAAAGCGGCATCGACGCTCAAAGTGAGTTTGGCCGTGGTTGACTTGGGAACGAGCTTTACCTTATACTAATTGGCCAGTTGCCCGAGTGGCGCAACGGTAGCGCAACCGATTTGTAATCGGTAGGCTAGCGGGTTCGAATCCCCTCTCGGGCTGCGGAGGGGTGGGTGAGCGGCTAATACCAACAGACTGTAAATCTGTCGCCTAACGGCTTCGCAGGTTCGAATCCTGCCCCCTCCAGTGTAAGTATGCTAGAATTGTTAGAGTGCCCACATAGCTCAGTAGGTAGAGCACGCCCTTGGTAAGGGCGAGGTCACCCGTTCGAGCCGGGTTGTGGGCTCAGATTAGAGGAGGCGCATAAATGGCGAAGAAGAAGTACGAGAGGACCAAGCCCCATGTCAACATCGGCACCATCGGTCATGTGGACCACGGCAAGACGACGCTGACGTCAGCCATTACCAGGGTCCTGGCAACCCAGGGCAAGGCTCAGTTTCGTGCTTATGACGCCATCGACAACGCCCCCGAAGAGAAGGCCAGGGGCCTGACCATCCAGATCGCCCACATCGAGTATGAGACCGACAAGCGGCATTACGCCCACGTCGACTGCCCCGGCCATGCGGACTACATCAAGAACATGATCACCGGCGCCGCCCAGATGGACGGCGCCATCCTGGTGGTCAGCGCCTTCGACGGCCCCATGCCCCAGACGCGGGAGCACATCCTGCTGGCCCGCCAGGTGCAGGTGCCGTATATCCTGGTGGCCCTCAACAAGGTCGACATGATGGAGGACCCGGAGCTGCTGGACCTGGTGGAGCTGGAGGTCAGGGAGTTGCTGACGAAGTACCAGTTCCCGGGCGACAAGACCCCCATCGTCAGGGTGAGCGGGCTCAAGGCCGGCGAGTGCGGCTGCGGCAAGAGGGAGTGCCAGTGGTGCGGCGGCATCTGGAAGCTGATGGATGCGGTGGACTCCTACATCCCCGAGCCGAAGAGGGAGAAGGACAAGCCCTTCCTGATGGCCGTCGAAGACGTTTTCAGCATCAAGGGGCGGGGCACCGTGCCCACCGGCCGCGTCGAGCGCGGCGTGATCAAGCCGGGCGACGAGATCGAGATAGTGGGCCTGGGGGCCACCAAGAAGACCATCGCCACCAGCCTGGAGATGTTCCACAAGCTGCTGGACTACGCCGAGCCCGGCGACGCCGTCGGTGTGCTGCTGCGCGGTGCGGAGCGGGATGACATCCAGAGGGGCCAGGTGCTGGCGAAGCCCGGGTCCATCACCCCGCACACCACCGCGGCCACCGAGGTCTATATTCTGAGCAAGGAAGAGGGCGGGCGTCACACCCCCTTCTT
>CALMBS010000089.1 GCA_937860285.1 uncultured Chloroflexota bacterium | reverse complement strand
CGGACCCCTCTTGAGCGACCATCAGGACCCGCACCAGCCCGCGATGCGGCCGCGTCGCGGTGCTGCTGGAATGAGGGCGCGCCAGCGGCTCAGGCAGCGGAGGTCCCCGAGCGTCAGGCGCCCGCCCGGCGGCAGATAGCCATGGCAAAGAAAGACTACTACGATGTTCTGGGCGTGGCCCGGGATGCAGATCCGGCCACCATCAAGAAGGCCTACCGCAACCTGGCCATGCAGCACCATCCCGACCGGAACCCCGACGACGACGAGGCTGCCCGGAAGATGAAGGAGGTCAACGAGGCCTATGCCGTGCTGTGCGATCCCCAGAAGCGGGCCCTGTACGACGCCTATGGCCATGCCGGGCTGGAGGGCTACACGCAGGACGACATCTTCCGCGGTGTTGACTTCAGCAGCCTGTTCCGGGAGTTCGGGTTCGGTTTCGGGGACGGCCTCTTTGACGGGCTTTTCGGCCGCGGGGGCTCGGGCCGGAGGCGGCCCAGGAGGGGGGCCGACCTCCGTTATGACCTGGGCCTGACCCTGGAGGAGGCCGCCAGCGGCGTTGAGCGGACTATCGAGCTGCCCCAGTCGTCACCCTGCCCGTCGTGCCAGGGAACGGGTGCGCCGGCTGATGGGCTGGAGACCTGCGCCAGGTGTCACGGCACCGGTCAGATGGTCCGGGAGCAGAGGTCGGGCTACGGCGTCGTCCGGCAGATCTCCGTGTGCGGCGAGTGCCGTGGACAGGGCCGAATCGTGAAGAAGCCCTGCCCGGATTGCCAGGGCCATGGCATGAACGAGACGAAGAAGGAGCTCCGCGTCGAAGTCCCGGCCGGCGCCGACACGGGCTACACCATCAGGTTCGAGGGGGAGGGGGAGAGCGGTCCCGGCCTCCCGCCGGGGGACCTGTACGTCGTCGTCCAGGTGGAGCGCCATCCCCTCTTCGAGAGGCATGGTGATGACATCTACCTCCAGCACGATGTGTCCTTCACGGTGGCGGCCCTGGGTGGCGAGGTGATGGGGCCCGGCCTGGGCGGTGACGTCAAGATCGATGTGCCGGAAGGGGCCCAGACGGGGGCCGTGGTCCGGGTGCCCGGGAAGGGGATGCCACGTCCGGACCGCCGCGGCCGGGGAGACCAGTACGTCGTGGTGAGGGTGGTCACGCCCACCCGGCTCAGCCGCGAGCAGAAAGACCTGCTGCGGCAATTCCAGCGGCTGGGAGAGAAGGACGTTGGCCAGCCCGGCGCCAGGAAGGGCGGGAAGGGGTAGAATGGTACAGGAGGGTACGGACGATGGGTGAAGAGCTGGGGCAGATAGAGAGACCTTCGGTGGAGTCCTTCGGCGATGAGCGGAAGCTCTTTGTGGTGCCGCTCATCCTGCGGGGCAAGGACGCTCCGCCCGACTACTGCGAGAAGTTCGACCTGTACTGGCAGCAGGTCAGGGAGCAGCTGGCCAGGCTGGAAGAGAGGACCGGCCCCGTGCAGCGCATCTTTCACGAGGCCATCGTGGCCGGGGGCGAGGAAGGCCTGAAGATCATGGAGCAGATGAACACTCTGAGCTGCGCCATCGTCAGGGAGAGGTGTGAAAGGGGCGCCAGGCTGGAGGCCACGGATGACAGGGAGCTGGCAGAGGAGAGCATGGACTGGGAGAGGATCATGCTGGGGGGCTTCATCAGTGAAAAGGTGGCCCGGATGGTGAGCCAGTTCTACGTCGAGGCCTCCCGCAAGAGGTACGATCACATGGCGAAGAGGATACACGAGACGCTGAAGCCGGGGGAGAGGGCGATACTGTTCATCACGGAGGGGCATGCCCTGCAGTTCCCGGGTGAGACGCAGGTCTTCAGCGTGTTCCCTCCGGCACTCGACCAGATCCACAAGTGGTTCCGTGATTCGGCGGCGGCCAGGGCGGAGGGGTATTGACAAAGCCCTATGGTTAGTGTGCTATAATCAGTCATCGCGGCGCATATGAAGAGTCCGTGTGATGGAATCTTATGGCATGGAGGGGTGGTCCTGCCGGTGGCCGCGAGTTTGCGTGTGATTTAGTGCGTCCCCCTCTCCGGGCCGCTGCGCCCCCTCTGCTGCGCGAGTGGACTTTCTCCCTC
>CALMBS010000088.1 GCA_937860285.1 uncultured Chloroflexota bacterium | reverse complement strand
AGGCACAGGCCCGCCGGGACCATGTGATAGGCGTTGGAGACCATCACCACGTCCCTCGGCTTCGGCATCCCCTGGCGGACCAGGCCTTTAACATTGGCCATGACGCGCTCCGGCCCCCAGGCGTCGTAGATCGGCCCTGGTGAGACGTAGACCCTGTTCAGCGCGTTCACCGGAACGGCCAGGTATCCCCCGAAGGGCGGGTCGCTCGCCTGCACCTTGACCAGTTCGTCCTTGCTAGTCACCGGCAGCCGCTCCAGGTCACTGACAGCCCGTATGTGCCGCGGGGCCACGCCGGCCGCATCCAGCTTCTTCTTCACTGCCGGCGCGTGCTTGTAGGCGAAGCTGACCTGCCTGGCCAGCCTGCCATCAAGCCAGGCCTGTCTCTCCGCCGGCGGCCTCATCTCCGCCGATTCGTCATACAGGGCGGCCAGTTGTTTCGAGCTCAAACGACGCAGCATCTGCACATCCCTTCCGTGTCGCCTACCCCGCCCTCAGTGCGGGCTGCAGGTAGTCGAGCGTAGCTTTTTTCGTCCGGAGTATCAGCATGGTCTCCACGTCCCTGATGCCAGGGACCTCAGCCAAGGCTTCCGTCAACGTTCCGTACAGCTCCTCCAGGTCCCGGCAGAGACACCACACCATAATGTTGTAGCGTCCTATGCAGAGGATCACGGCCTGCATGTTCCTTCTTGTCTTCAGCCGCACGGCAACGGCCTCGATCTGTCCCGGCAGCACGGACAGCCCGATGGCCGCTATGACCTGGTATCCCATCGACACCGGGTCGGCCACCACTACCGCCCTGACGATGCCCTCATCGATCAAGCGCCTCAGCTTCGCCGCAACCGTGTTCCGGTTCATGCCCAGGGCCGACGCCATGGCGAACACCGGCTGTCTGGCATTGCGCTGCAGCTCCATGATGATCGCATGGTCGCCGTCATCCAGGCTGGCGCCGACGGCTTCCCTTTCCCGGGCACTCATGGGCCTGTCCGATGACACGGTGTCCACCATCCCGAAACCCACCTTGCTCAGCCCCACCGTGATCATGGTCTCGACGGCGGTGACTCCGGGAGTCCGGCTCAAGTCGTTGGTGACAAAGGAGAGCAGATCGCCTTCGTCCCGGAAGAGGCTCCCGGCCAGCAGGATGTCGTATCTTCCGACGCAGATGTGCACATGGTGGATATTGGGCTGGGACGCTGCCCGCGCCGCCACCCTCTCGATCTCACCGGGGGCCACCTTGATACCGATGATGGCCGGCGCACGGTACCCCAGGGTACGCGGGTCAACGTAGACGCCCGGCCTTATTATCCGCTGGCGCATGAGCCTGTTCAGCTTGGCCGCCACCGTGTTCCGGTGTATCCCCAGCGCTCCCGCCATCTCGCCCACACCCTGCCGAGCGTCGTTCTCCATCATGGCGATGATCCCCAGATCATGTTCGTCCAGCACCATCCCCACCGGTTTGCCGCCGCGCCTGGATTCCAGGTCGGCGCCGTTGCCTCCCGAAGCCACCGACTTCATCCAGCACGCCTCCCGGAGATGTCCGCACGGGAACAACCACGGGCGGTTCCCTGGCGGATACAGTGGTGTCCGGTGCGTATCGAGTCCAATGGTATACCCCCTTCGACGGCCGGTTGCCCCGAGTATCGCACCGTTTTGGCAATCTGTCAAGCCCCCGGGCCCATTTCAGGGCAAACTGCATGATAGTGTCCGACATGAGGAACAGTATGCACTACGTTCGATGGTGATGGTATGCTGGCTGCCAAGGATTGGGCCTCGGTCGTGCGTCACAAGCCACCCGGCGATGGCTTCCCGCCAACGTGCCGGCTCTCTGACGGTTCTCCCCCAGGGCACGGCTGCCCTGCGACCCGGGCTCAGGATAACGCCTCCTGCGCGATGCTGTCTGTCCGGGTTTTCGCCGTTCCCTTGTAAGGGTTTTCTCACAAGTCCCCCAAAAAACTGAGCCGCGGAGGCCTGTCGCGATGGCCTCCGCGGCTACTTCAAGGGAGACAGGGAGGAAGCGTTCTCTTACATACGAGCAAACCCAGTGCTGAACCGTTCAGCCGGTCCTGAACATTAGCACAGCTGGCTGCTTCGCGCATCAGGGCGCGCGGGCTGCCTCGTAGGTGGAAACACGTACGTGCCCCCAAAACGCCGTGTGGCCGCTCCCGTCAGGCGCGTTCCCGGGAGGCGCCCCCGCCACCCGGCAATCCGGGTAGACAGCCCAGCCCCAGCGAGTTCATGATGGCCTGGCTCCTGTTCCTGGCGCCCAGCTTCAGCAGGATGCGGTGTATGTGTACCTCTACCGTCTTGGGTGAGATGCCCATGGCCTCCGCAATGTCCCTGTTCCGCAGGCCGCTGAAAATGTGCCTCAGCACCTCCGCCTCGCGGCCGGTCAGGCCTCCGTCTCTCCTCCACCCGGGCTCCGGGACGGCCCCTGCCCCATCGCCCTTCACCCCGTCGCCACCCTCAACGCCGTGGCGCTCCAGCAGACCGGCCAGCTTGTCCGATATCTCCGGCGAGAAGACCAGCCATCCCCTGGCCGCAAAGTGGACCGCCCGCACCAGCTCCTCACCGGAAGAGCCCTTGGTGAGATAGCCGCTGACCCCCATCTTGACCATCGAGGACACGTACTGCCGGTCGTCGTAGGCGCTCAGGACCAGGACCCTGGCGCCGGGCGCCAGCCGCTGCGCGGCCCGGCTCACCTCGAAGCTGTTCCCGTCCCGCAGGCGGACATCCAGGATGACCACCTCGGGCTGCAGCCGGGAGATCAGTGAGATCGCCTCCCAGCAGGTTTCAGCCTCGCCCCCGACCTCGATACTCTGGTCCATCCCCAGGAGACGGCGCACGCCCTCACGGGCCAGCTCATGGTCATCCACCAGGACCACCCTGATCCTCCCCGGGGCCGGATTCAGCGGCCCAGTCTCAGCACACAGGTCCAATCAGACACCTCCGGTGTCATTCTCCACCAATCCAGACCCGGCCGCATCAGTGGCCGCCGCGCCATCACTGGGTGAAAACCCCTACTCGCCAGGGCCCCAGTCGCAGCACGGTCACCCAGCACAGCCCCCCTCACCGCCTCAGGGGAAACCCCCACCCATCTGCGCATAAGGGTTACCACGTAGGGGCAGGCCCGGACGCCCGGTTGCGGCCCGACCGTCTGCTGTCTACGATAGTCTCCAGGAAACCGGGGGGTTGTCACAATTATGAAAAGGAGGTCACCATGGAAATCGCCGCATTCGAAAACGCTTTCAGGACCATCATTGGAGACCCGGCCCGCCGCCCTCTCCTGGCCGCGCCCGGCGCCGGCACCCTGACCAATGTCAGCCTGCCGCAGGAGTTCCAGGCTGCTGCCAGGACGCTGGCCGAACGGTCCGGCGGCCCCGGCCAGGCCCACAGCATACTCCACGCGGCTGCCCAGTGGACGTAGCCTGCCAGAATCGAGGATGACCATGGAACACGACCCCGTCCCGGCACTGGCCAGGCTGCAGGCAGAGGTCCGCCGCCTCGTCACCGACCATGGCGCGGACCCCCTGCTGCAGGACGCCATGCTCCGCGTCCTGGCCCGACCGGGCTTCGCCCTCCACCCAAAGGCCCGTTGCCGGGCGGGGTTGCTGGTCCTCGAGGTGCACCAGCTCATTTCCGGCCGGTCCGGACCGGCCGCCGTCAAGGCGGCCGCGGCCGCGGAGATCTACATGCAGGCCGCCTACTTGTTCGACCACCTGGCCGACCGCGACCAGGGGCCGGACGACGGGCTGGGGCCGGCCCAGGAGCTGGCCATCGCCATAGCGCTCCTGACCTGCGCCCAGGGCGCCGTCTGTGAAGCAGCCTTCGCCGCCGGACTGGATGGGCCCCGGCTGCGATGGGTCATGAGCTGGACCGCGGAGTGCGCCAGCCGCTGCTGCGCCGGCCAGTACCTGGACGCGCACCTGGAGAGGCAGCCCCGGGCCACCACCGCAGACTCCCTCCGCATGACGTCGCTGAAGGCGGGCAGCCTCGGCCGGTTCGCCACCGGCCTCGGCGCCGGTTTGGCCACGCAGGACCCCGAGACCTTGCGGCTCTGTGCCGATTTCGGCTTCAACGTTTTCACCTACCTGCAGATGGCGGATGACCTCAGGGACGCCCGCCCGTCACCAGGGGCGACCGGGGACCTGGCGCAGGGCAAGAAGACCATGCCGGTAGTGTTCTTCCAGAACTGGCAGGAGGGGAGAAATGCCCGGCCAGCGTGTAGTATAATCCCGCCTGAGCCGGCCGGCGGCTGGTCCACCGGGGCCGGAGAGGATTTCGAGTCCTCCGGCGCGCGGGTCTTCAGCGCCATCGTCGCTGAGGCCTTCCTGAACCGGGCGAAAGGCAACCTCGCGGACATGGGAAGCCGGCTGGGAACAGGGGAGCTGCTTGAACGTCTCGTCACCTCCATCGAGATGGACCCGAGCGAGGTCCTGGTGGCCCCGTAGCGCCGTCCATTACCTCACCACCCACCTCCCCCAGACCGCGGCCTTCCTCCTTCTGCTGGCCTTTGCTGCCGTGACCGCTTCGGCCTACACATCAACGACGCAGCCGGGCTACCTGGGCATCCGCATCGGGGCCACCGAAAGCGCCCCCCAGGTCACCTGGGTCATGCCGGGCAGCAAAGCCTGGGACCAGGGGGCCAGGCCGGGAATGACAGTCCTCTCCGCCGACGGCCGCAACCTGGCGGAGTCCGGCCCGGAAGCCCTGCCCGCATCCGCCATGACGGAGGCCGTCCTGCTGCAGCCGGGCGGGGAACAGCTGTTCCTCGACGTGACCCCCAGGCCCCTGGGCCAGAGCCCCATGAAGTACTCTATCTGGGCGCTGGGGGCCGTCTTCGCCCTCCTGGGAACGGCTGTGGCCCTGCGCCGGCCCGATGCCAGCGACGCCAGGATGTTCGTCCTCTTCACCGGACTGGCCAGCCTGACCCTGGCCGTAGGCCCGGCCTCCGACGGGCCGGGCCACCCCTGGGCCCTCATCCTCCAGTTCTGGACCCTCGTCGGTTTCGGGGCGTCCTTCCTCCTCTTTGTGGCCTCGCTCACCGGCCGGCCGTCCTTTGCCCAACGCTTCACCGCCGGATTCCTGCTGTTCCACACCTGCCTGGCCTTCCTGTTCGGAGCGGCCTATGGCGCCTGCGTCTGGGTGCGCCCGGCCTGGTACGAGGGGATCAGGCCGCTGCTCTACCTGTACATGCTGGGGTCCTTCGGGGGCGGCGTCCTGCTCCTGGCGCTGCGGGCCACCCGGGAGGGCTCCTCTCTCCTCGGACACCAGGCCAGACTGCTCCTGGGGGGCATCGTCCTCAGCTGCCTGCCCTTCGTCAGCTTCACCCTCGTGCCGGAGGCCCTGGGCCGCTCCTCCGTGCTGCCGACGCAGGTGAGCGTCCTGGCCCTGGCCCTCATGCCGGCTATGTTCGCTTACGCCATCCTGCAGCACCAGCTGCTGGGGATCCGCCGGCTGGTGCACCGGGGGATGGTCTACGGGCTCACCGCCTTCCTGCTCCTGGTCATCATCACCTGGGCCTTCGTCGTGCCGGCGTCAGACCGGATCACGGACGAGAGGTATCCCCTGCTCGTCTCCGCGGCGGTGGTGGCCGGGGTACTGCTCTTCCTGCCCCTGCGGCGCGCGGTGCAGTGGCTGATCGACCGCCTCCTCTACCGGGACACGGTCGGCTACGAGACCTTCCTGGACGGCATGCAGCAGAACCTGGCTGCCTGCGACACCAGCCCCAGCGCCGCCACCGGCATTGCGCGCCACCTGGCAGAGGTGATGCACCTGGAGTCAGTCCTGGTCCTTCTGGGCGACGACCCCTCGCACACGGCGCTGGTGGCCTCGGCCGGCAACCGCTCCGATCAGGTGATATCGGGCCTCGGCCCCATGATCGACCGGTTCGCTCTCTCCGGGGAGCACCGTGACTGCACCGAGATCCGCTGGGGGTCGGACTCCCTGATCCTGGTCACCCTCCGGACGGCGGGGCGCTACATTGGCTGCCTGGTCCTCGGCCCCAGGGAAGGCGGGGAGGTCTTCTTGGATGCCGAGAGACGCCTGGTGGCCACCGTGGCCCCGTTCCTGGCGGTGGCCATCAGCACGGGGCAGATGTCCGAGGAGCTCCGTACCCTGAACCGGCGCCTGGTCAAAGCCGAGGAGACGGAACGGGCCCGGGTGGCCAGCGACCTTCACGACGGCCCTCTGCAGAAAGCCATCCTGCTGGCCATGGACGGCGGGGCCATCTCCCCGCTGGAGAAGAACAGGATCGCCCGCGAGCTGGTATCGGAGCTGCGCGAGGTCAGCTCTCGAATGCGTCCGGCCATCCTGGACGATCTGGGCATTGTCCCCGCCGTGGAGTGGCTCCTGGAGAACCTGCCCCGGCGGGTGGGCCTGGCGACCCGGTTCTCCCTGCAGGGCCTCGGTGAGGAAGAACGGTTCCCGCCGGACGTGGAGCTGGCGCTCTTCCGGGTCACGCAGGAGTCGGTCAACAACGCCGTGAAGCACGCCAGGGCCAGCACGGTCGATGTGGAGCTCTCCAGGGACCCATCATCCCTGGTGCTCGAGGTAACGGACGACGGCGTCGGCTTTGCCGCGGACAACGGGGGCGGGAGCGGTCTGGGGCTCTCCCAAATGAGGGAGCGGATGGCGCAGCTGCGCGGCTCACTGGACATCCACTCCAGCCCCGGCCACGGCACCAGGGTCGTGGCCCGCATCCCCCTGGCTCAGTTGAGTTGATGCGCTGAAGGGAGTGACTCATGGAATCGCCATTGCCCCTGAAGATCCTGATCGTGGACGACCACCAGATGTTCCGGGAGGGGATACGGCGGCGCCTGGAGCAGGAGCCGGACATGGTAATCGTAGGCGAGGCAGCCTCGGCAGAGGATGCCATCGAGAAGGTGGAGCAGGCCCGGCCCACTATCGTGCTGCTGGACATTCGCCTGCCACAGGTCTCAGGGATCGAGCTGGCCCGGCAGCTGCGCCAGCGCTGGCCGGACCTCAAGATACTGGTCCTGACCGGCTATGACTTCGATCAGTACGTGCGGGCCGTGGCCCGGGTCGGCGTTTCCGGCTACCTGCTGAAGACGGCCCCGCAGGACGCGGTGGTCCAGGCCATACGCGAGGTGGCGGCTGGCGGGGCAGTCCTGCCGCCCGCCATAGCCTCCAAGGTGCTGCATCACTACTCGGCCGACTCGGCCGCCGCCCGCGAGGGGATGCTGGGCGGGCTGACGCTCCGCGAGACCGAGGTCCTGGAGCTGATGCACCAGGGGACCAAGAACGTGGACATCGCCCGCCGGCTGGCCATATCACCCCGGACGGTGGAGGCCCACGTCAGCAGCATCATATCGAAGCTGGGCGCCCATAACCGCACCGGGGCCATCCGGGCCGCGCTGGACCAGGGGCTGATAAAGTAGGCTAGCTGCGGATGTGGTACTCGGTCAGCAGGTAGTTCTGCACCGCCGAGATCTCCAGGAACTTGTTGGCGTGCAGGCCGACCCTGATCATGTTGGGCACCATCCAGACCGGACCGCCGAAGTACCGCACCGGATTGGTCACCTCGCTGCGCCGGCGGCAGTGCTCCTCCACGATGCCGTCCAGGCGAGGGGACCCGTCCGGCACCTCCGCCTCCACCACGTTACGGATGTAGTTCCATAGCGGATGCACCCTGAGAGCTATCCTGGGGGTGTGATACTCGAACCACTCGCGCATGAACTGCTCCCGACCCAGGCGGGGGTTCTTCTTCATCAGGGTCAGCATCACGATGCCCGGGGATGCCTCGCCGTCCGGCCAGTCCTTGGCATAGGCCCGGGGCGTTGACTCGGCCACCCGGTACCCGGCCACGCTCCAGCCCGGACTGGCCAGGGCCGCCGGCCACTCCCCGCCCCGGTCCCCATCTCCATCCCATACGGACACCATAGCCAGGTGCTCCCTGGCCAGGGGCAGGACCGTCAGGCGAGGGCGCTCCGGCTCGGTGAGACCGATCTTGAGCCTGTCGGGACCCATCCGGAGCAGCTGCGGAACCAGCTCACCCAGGACACGGCCCTTCAAGGAAGAGGTGCTCGCCCCGTCCGGAGGCCGCACCAGGAAGACGTACTTGACCATAGCCCTCCTCAAAGAAGGCAGCCTCGGAAGGCGCTTCCAGGACTGTCCGGCAGCGCAAGCCTTCAGCCGGCAGCCTGCGGGCCGGCCTTCCGGCGCATCCTGTCCAGGCGGGTCACGACGCCCCAGCTGAGGTAGACGGCCGCCGTCTCCACGAAGACCACTGCCCCCACCAGGACATAGATGACCCAGACGATCGGCCACAGGGACGTGATTATGACCTCTCCAATCCTCTGCCCGGCAGTGCTGCTCAAGGCATACCTCCCCCCGACCACAGATTCTATCGCCGGCATGCCGGCAAGTCAATTCAGCTGCCGCTGGACAACAGCATTCAGCGACCGCTGGCCGCTGCCGTTCCACGCTGCGGCCAGCGGCAGACCTTGCGCCCGGGAGGGGAACGTAGGACAATGGCGATGACAAACCATCCGTGCCGGAGTCACGGCACCCGGAGGGCCACGCGGCGGCAGCGCGGCGTGGCAGGAGGTACTTGAGCCATGGATACGGTGCACATTATCTACCTGGTCCTGTTCGTGATCTGCGTCATGTCGTCCGCGTTCTTCTCCAGCTCGGAGACGGCCTTTATCTCCCTGCAGAAGATCAGGCTGAGGCACATGGAGAACCAGGGCATGGAGAAGGCCAGCCGGATAGCCCAGATCCTGCAGAAGCCGGAGAAGTTCATCACCACCGTCCTCCTGGGCAACAACTTCGTGAACACAGCAGCGGCCGCCCTGGGCACTGCAGTCGTCATGTCGCTGTGGGAGGACAGACCGCAAATGGCCGTCCTGCTGGCGACGCTGATAGTGACGATCGTCCTGCTGGTCGTCGGCGAGGTCATGCCCAAGATTGCGGCGGCCCAGCACAGCGAGAGATTCGCACTGCTCTTCGTCACCCCGGTCTCGTGGCTCTCGCGACTGCTTTCGCCGGCCACGGCGGTCCTGGGCTGGATCGGGACCAACTTCAGCAGACTCATAGGCGGAACTCCCACCAGAAGGACTCTGGTGACCGAAGAGGAGATACGCACCATGATCACCGTGGGCAAGGAGGAGGGCGTGGTGGCCGAATCAGAGGCCAGGATGCTGGACAAGGTCTTCCAGTTCGGCGACCACCCCGTCCGTGAAGCCATGCTCCCCCGGACAGCCGTGGTCTGGATTGAACAAGGCACCACCCTCGGGGACTTCCTCAAGGTCTACGCCGACACGCCCCACACCCGCTTCCCGGTCTACCATGACAGCCCGGACAACGTGGTGGGCGGGCTCTACATCAAGGACGTGCTCCTGGCCCAGGCCAAAGGCGAGATCAGCGAGAAGTCCACCATCGACGACATGACCCGGCCGGTGATCTTCGCCCCGGAGACGAAGCACATCGGGGCCCTGTTCAGGGAGATGCAGGCCTCCAACAACCAGATGGCGGTGGTGGTCGATGAGTACGGCGGGATCGCCGGCGTGGTGACCCTGAGGGAGCTGCTGTCGCAGCTGGTGGGCCGTTTCGGCGACGAGTTCGACCGGGAGCCCCAGGAGTTCCAGGCCATCGACGAGCACACCTACGACATCGACGGCAACATGCGCGTCGAGGAGGTGAACGAGGAGCTGGGGATGAGCCTGCCCAGCGGGGACTATGAGACCATCGCCGGCCTGGTGCTCAACCGGCTGGGGCACGTGCCCAAGGAGGGCGAGCAGTTCCGGTACCACGACCTCAAGTTCACCGTCAAGGAGATGCGGAACCTGAAGATCGAGAAGCTGCGCATCACCAGGGAGGTCAAGTGAGCGCGGTGGTTCGCCCCAGTGGTTCCGCCTGCGGGAGCCGCCGATGCCGGATGTGACGCAGGTAGCTCCGGGCATCTACCGTTTCGAGGTGGCCATCCAGGGCATGCCCGAGGTGCCGGTGACCTACCTCATCAAGGCGGCCGGCGGGGCGCTGATCGAGCCCGGCCCGGCGGCGGCCGCTCCGGCTATCCGGCAGGCCATGGACCATCTGGGAATGAGGGGCCTGGCCTATATCATCCCCACTCATATCCATGTGGACCACGGCGGCGGCACGGGGACCCTGTCGGCCCTGTTCCCGGAGGCCATGGTGGTGGCCCACCCCCGCGGAGTCAAGCACCTGGTCTCCCCGGAGCGCCTCATTGAGAGCACCGGGCTGGTTTGGGGACAGGACTTCGAGAACCTCCTCGGCCCCATCGTCCCGGTGCCCGAGACCCGCCTCAAGGTGGCCCGGGACGGGGAGGTCATCCGCCTTGGCGGCCGGGAGCTGCAGATCATCCACGCCCTGGGGCACTCGCCCAACCACATCGTCATTCTGGACCGCCGGACCAACGGCCTCTTCTGTGGGGAGGCGCTGGGGCTCCCGGGATACCAGTTCCCCCCGGTGGCGCCCTACAGCTTCGACCAGGACATCTACGTCAGCACCATCCAGGACCTGATGCGGCTGCAGCCCGACCGGCTTTTCTACTCTCACGGGACGGTGGAGACCGATGCCGGCCGCGCCATGTCGCGGGCCCTGGAGAACGCCCGTGTCTACAGCACCATGGTGCTGGAGGCGGCACAGCGGGGCACCGCACTGGAGGAGATCATGGTGCTGGTCGGCGACGACTTCAGCCGCCGCTACGGCCAGCGGCCCGCCAGGGCGGACCTGGAGATCGCCGTGGCCGGCTACGTCATCTACTTCAAGAGCAAGGGGTTGCTGGCCTAGCGGGCCGCGGCCTCACCCGCTCTTGCCCCGCCCCACGTTCGCCAGCCCGATGGCCAGGAACAGGAGCCCGATGCACACCATCTGCAGCCGGACGGCCAGCGGCATGTCGCGCCACCAGAACAGCAGCGTCTCGATCACTCCAAGAGGGGTCATCACCGCCCCCACGATAAGGAACAGCCGGTAGTTCCGCCGCTTCCCCTCCGCCACCCTGTCCTTCCTCCAGAGAAGCGCCGTCACCAGTATGGCCAGGCAGAAAAGAGCGGCCAGGACCGCCGCCGATACCAGGTACCCGGTCTCCAAGTGCCATCCTCCACAAGGTAGTATACTTCAACCGGACGGTCCGACAACCGCCCGATGCAGGGCCATGGAGGTGCCGCTATCCCGCATGTCACAATCGGGGACCTCAGCATGCACTACGAGGAACACGGCGAAGGCCAGCCCCTGGTTCTCATCAGCGGCCTGGGCCATGACCTCAGGGCCTGGTCCCGCAATCTGCCGGGCCTGGCCCGGCGGTACCGGGTCATCGTCTTCGACA